>CAINTU010000025.1 GCA_903853515.1 uncultured Micrococcales bacterium
CAGATGCCGGTTGCCGACGAATCGACCGCATAGGTAACCGCACCTGTGCCAGTGCCACCGGTGGTGGCGATTTGATCGGTAGCTTTTGGCGACCAAACGAAAGGCTCAGTTGTGGTGTCAAGAGTTGCAACAAGATCAGCCTGAGCCAACTTATTAAAGGTGATTGTGGCCGTTGTGTTTTGAATCGTGTAGTTGCTGTCGGCTGCCTTGCTCACGTTGATCACACAGGTGCCAGCAGTCTTGTCAGTCACGAGGCCGTTTGCATCTACAGAACAAATTAGTGTGCTCTGAGCAGCAACCGAATAGGTGAGCGCACCGGTGCCCATAGCCCCGGTCACCGTGATCTGATCGGTTTGCTGTGCAGCAGCGTTGTAATCGACCGAAAGCTTTGCTGGGGTGGCAGTCAAAGAAGTTGTTGTTGCTGCCGGAATGTAGAACTGAAAATAGCCAGTCTGAGCTGTGTAGTTTATGTCGCCGTTCTTGACTGCGGTGATGACACACCAACCAACACCGCTGCCGCTCGGTGCAACTGTGACAAATGCGGTTGAACCCGCACCCGATATCACACAGTTGGCCGAATTGCTGGTGCTATAACTGTATGAACCGGTGCCAGCGCCGCCAGCAACAGATATGACTGCTAGCACGGCTGGGTTTGCCACGTAAGGCACGTATTGGTTGCCGGCGATGACTGCCCCGGCCGTTGAGGCTGCGGTAACTGTTAGGGCTGGTTGAGCAATCTGGTTAATCGTCCAGGTAACAGCAGCCGAGGTCATCGGGTTGTAGTTCACGTCGCCAGCCTTAACTGCGGTGACACTACAGGCGCCTGCAGAAAGCGCAGTCAACACGTTGCCGACCAAAGTACAAACTTTTGAACTGTTTGGGTCGAGCGAAAAAGTAACCGCACCAGTTGACTGGCCGCCTGCTGTGTTTAAAGAAACGCTCGGGGCAGTTGTTGCATTCCAGTTCGCTGCAGTTGGGTTGCCTATATAGAAACCACTCTGGTTGCTCTTGTTGATAGTTAGGGTGATTGAACCGGTCTGAGCCAAGAAATATGCGTCAGCCGCTTTGACCACGTTGATCAAACAGGTGCCGGCGCTTTGGCGTGTGGTGTAACCATCGCTTCGCACAGTACAAACTGAAGCGCTTGAAGGGTCAACGGTAAAGGTGAATGCGCCGGTGCCGTTTCCGCCCGTGCCACGCGCCCAAGTCGCACCTTGAGTTGCATAGTCGAGCGGGTTGGTGTCGAGGGTGAGTGTGAGTGCTGCGCTTTGCAGTGCCTTATTGATGGTTAGTGTGACCGATGTGCGTGCTGCCGCAAAACCAGCATCGGCTGCCTTGACGCCGTTGATCACACAGGTGCCGGCAGCAAGAGCCGTGACAGTCGCAGTTGTCGCAGTGGCACCGGCGACCGAACAGATGCCGGTGCTTGATGAATCGACACTGAAGCTATATGCCCCATTGCCGTCGCCACCTGTTGCTGTTACCGTCGCAGTTACAGTGGTGCCCTGAACGATTGTTACTGCCTGCTTGTCTGATGACATGCTGAACACCGAAGGTGCCTTAGCTGCGATAGACATGTGAATAAAGTCAAGGCTTGAGCCAACCGAGTTGGTCGCCTTGATGGCAAATACATAGGCACCGGTTTTGGTTGGGGTGCCGCTCAAAATACCCGTGGCCGGGTCGAAGGTTAAGCCGAGAGGTAATCCTAGGGTTTCATAAGAATATGCACAGGCAGGCACCGTTCCACAAACTGGGATTGTGGTGCTGTCAGTTTTCAACTCAAGGCTAGCGCTCGGGTAAGCGGCTGTTGCAAAGGTGAAGTTAGGCAAAGCGGCACCAACGCGAATCGGGTTGCTGAAGCGGTTCACCGACTGCAAAGTTGTGTCGTCACTTGTGAATACCGGCACCTGGCCGACAACCAAAGTGAGTTCAGCTGACTGCGCGCTGCCAGCCTCGTTTGTGACTGTGACCTTGTATTTATAGGTTCCGGTTTGTGTGGCTGTGCCAGAGAGCAAGCCAGTGGATGGGTTCAACGTGATGCCGGTCGGCAGACTGCCGGCCGAAACCGTGAACATATCGCGATAGCCGCTGGCGGTGAAAGTATATGTTGGGCTCAGTGCGGTGTTGACGATTTCGTTAGCCGATGCACCGCCAGCTGTGACCGCTGTGAGGTTCGAAGTGAAAGCGGGCGCACCTGTGATCTGAAGCGACGGCAATGAGCCGTAGGTGATTGTGGCGCTGCTGTCAGTCGCGTTCTCGGCGAAGCGCACGTATTTGCCTACATCGCCGGCGGCAATTGTGTAGTTACCACTAACGGTTGGGCTGATGTCAGTGAAGTTGACGCCATCAGTCGAGATCTGCCAACGGCGATTGCTGATTGTTGCGCTCGCACCGGCAGAAGGCAAGAATGTGCCATCGGCTGGGGTCAGCACTTGACCGACCTTTGCAATGCTCGAGTCGGTAAAACTAGGCAATTGACTTGCCGATGGGCCGTTTGGCCAGGTAATAGTGATCGAGCCAGCACCAGATTGGGCATTGCCGGTGATCGTCGCCGCAGCTGAGGCCGGGAATGACTTTCCGGTAACACCACCGCCACCGGCAGGGCTCCAACCGTCATAGGCTGCAGCACCGCCAACACCACCGGTGTAACCGCCACCGCCACCGCCACCGCCGGAACCATCGTCGCCGCCGACGTTGTTGCCAACGCCACCTGCGGTTGAGTTCGACTGAGTGCCCGTATCTGGGTTACCGTTCAAACCATTTGCGTTGATGTTAGCGCCGCCAGCGCCACCGCCACCGCCGGCTACTGCCAGCACTCCCGTTTGCGGTCCGGTTGCAACCAAAGTTGCACCGCCACCGCCACCACCCGCACCAGATGATCCAGTGCGACCTGCATAACCTCCAGCACCACCGGCATAGGCAGCCCATGCGTTTGCTCCACCGGCACCTTGGCCGTTGCCGCTTCCTCCGGTGCCGTTGCCACCTGCGTTACCTACATATAGATAGAGAGGGCTCGTACTTGTGGTTGTGTAGTTGAACACCACACGGCTGCCAAGATAGCCGACGCCACCGCCACCACCGGCGTCGCCACCACCGTGGCCACCAGCGCCGCCGTTGAGGGTGATCGTTAGGTTTACCCCAGCGTTTGAGGGTGTGAAAGTTTGCGCGCTCGCACTATAGGCAAAAGTTTGGCTACAGGTCGCACCAGCACAGGTCGCCCCAGCTGCATTGGCTGCTTCGACACTCGGAACAAACGTTAATAGACCTAAACCAAGGCTTAGCGTGGTCAAAATAGAAACTAGGCGTGAGCGTTTCATGAATTGATCTTTCGATGTGGTGTGGTGGGCGCTTTGGTGCGCTTGCAAGCCATAAGTTTAGAAATATTGCCTGAGCGCACTAGGCGGTTTATTCGCATAAACGAATAAAAGAAGTGCGCTTTTGCGAACTGATTCAAAGTGTTAAATACGGGCAGCAAAAAAGTGCAGAAAGGCGAACATTTTGAGCAATCCGCTCGTCATTGGTCATCGTGGTGCATGCGGCTATCGCCCCGAAAACACCCTTGAATCGTTCGCTTTGGCCTTTCAACAAGGCGTTACAACCATCGAATTTGACCTTGTTTTAACCAAGGATGCCGCGCTAGTCATTCGCCACGAGAACGAACTCTCACGTACCACCGATATTTCATCGCGACCCGAGTTTGCCGATCTCGCTCGCTGGGGTGAACTTGAAGGCGAAAGCGTTGAGGGTTGGTTCAGCGAAGACCTAACCTTGGCCCAGATTAAGTCACTTCGAGCAATCGAGCGCATGCCTGTTCGACGCCCGCTAAGTGCCACCTGTGATGGCCAGTTTGAGATTCCAAGTTTTGGTGAGTTATTAGCCGATTCAATGGTAGAAGGCAAAACTTTGATTGTCGAAATAAAAGATGGCACTCATGTTTCGGCAATCGACACCAACATGGGTGAACTCGTGGCTAATGAAATCGCCGTGAGCCGTTATGCAGAGCGGAATATCAACTTTGTGATCGAGTCGTTTTCGATTGAGCTGCTTCGACAGGCAAAAATTGCTTTGGTCGCTCATGATATTTCAGCAAAATATTTTTTGCCAATTGATGGTGATTCGATCACCTATGCCGAAATCGAGTCACTCGCACAAGAGTTTGATGGAATATCAATAGGCATGCCGATGCTTCGCGAATCGCCTCAGGTTGTCGAGCAAGCACAGAGGCTCGCATTACCGGTTTATGTTTTTACCGCTCGCACAGAGAACGCCAAGGAATCTGTGGCCAAATATTTTGACTCGATTATTTCTTGCGGCGTCGACGGAATTTTTGCCGACCAGCCAGATCTGCTGCTGAGGCACCTAGGGTCTGCCGAGAGTCCGGGTGTGGATTCGGGCCTGGATCCGGGCGTGGATTCGGGCAATGTCTCACCTCACGCTTAAGATTGGCTAGATATGCCAGAGCTTGAACCGATATATTCGCCAGATCTATTGACTGGCTTGAATGAGCAGCAAAGCGCAGCTGTACTTTTTCGCGGCCCAGCCCTGCTTATCGTCGCCGGCGCCGGTTCGGGCAAGACCAGAGTGCTAACCCATCGCATTGCTCACTTGCTTGCAAATCGCGAGGCCTGGCCCTCACAAATACTTGCCATCACTTTTACCAATAAAGCTGCCAACGAAATGCGTGAGCGGCTAAGGCACCTGGTAGGTGACGCTGAGGGCATGTGGATTCGCACCTTTCACAGTGCCTGTCTTCAGATTTTGCGACGTGAGGCTGATCGCTTGGGTCACAACTCGAACTTCACCGTTTATGACACCGGCGATACGCGTGCTTTGATCAAGCGACTCATCAACGCATCGGGTCACGATATCAATGACCTCAAGCCAGCATCGGTTGCCAGCCAGATTTCGAAGGCAAAAAACGAACTGCAGACCCCAGACGATTTTGCCAGCAACATTGACAGCAAGAACCCCAAAGCCCGCGCCGTGGCTGAGATTTTTGCCGATTACGAGCGCGAAAAGCGCCGCAACAACGCTTTCGATTTTGATGACCTTTTAGCCGAGACAGTTTTCTTGTTCAGAGCTTTTCCTGAGGTTGCGGCAAACTACCAACGCAAGTTCAGACATATTTTGGTTGATGAATATCAAGACACTAATCATGCGCAATATGCGCTAATCCGTGAACTCACCAAGCCGATTGCAGCGGCTCATGCGGTTGTTGATGAGCGCACCGGTGAGATTCTGCCACCGGCAAGCCTCACCGTGGTTGGCGACAGCGACCAATCGATTTATGCATTTCGCGGTGCCGACATTCGAAACATCGCAGAGTTCAGCAAAGATTTTCGTGGCGCGCAGACTATTTTGCTCGAACAAAACTATCGCTCGACTCAGCCAATCCTTTCGGCTGCCAACGCGGTTATTTCAAAAAACTTTGATCGCCCAGAAAAAAATCTTTGGACTCAGAAAACAGAAGGCGAACAGATAGTTGCCTATACCGGTGTCGATGAACGCCACGAAGCCGCATTCATTGTTGACCAGATTCAAGAGCACCACAAGGCGGGCACCGCTTATAGCCAGATGGCTATTCTTTATCGCACCAACGCGCTGACGCCGGCAATAGAAGCCGAGCTAAAATCTCAACGCGTGCCATACGCGGTTATCGGCGGCCTCAAGTTTTATGAGCGCAAAGAAATCAAGGATGCCCTCGCTTACCTCACGGCAATTTCGAACTCTCGTGATGATGAAGCATTGCGCAGAATCATCAACGAACCAGGCCGCGGCATCGGCGAAAAAACCGAACTCAAAATCGCCCAATTTGCCAGAAGCAACGAAATGTCTTTTCGTGAGGCTCTTGCCTATGGCGGTGATCTTGGTCTCGGCCCAAAACTCACCGACGCTATAAAGACATTCAGCGACTTGCTCGACACAGCCGAGGTGCTTTCGCACAGTGCAAAGATTTCTGATGTGCTCATCGAGGTGCTTGCTCGTTCTGGCTATAAATATCAGCTCGAACTATCACGTGACCCACAAGACGAGGCGCGCGTCGAAAACCTCGATGCTCTAGTTGGTCAGATTATTGAATTTGAGATCAGAAACCCAGAGGCAAAACTTGCCGACTATTTAGCTGAGATCACATTGGCCGCGTCTGCCGACGAGATCGATGACGAATCGGGTCAGGTTTCGCTAATGACGCTGCATACCGCCAAGGGTCTTGAATACCCGGTGGTCTTTATAGCTGGTCTAGAGCAAGGCACCTTGCCGCACATGCGTTCGTTCGACGAGGTCGGTGGCATCGCAGAAGAGCGGCGGCTATTTTATGTGGGCATCACTCGGGCCATGGTGCAGCTTTATTTGACCTCAGCACTGCAGCGCACGCTGTTCGGGCAAGTGAACAGCACGATGCCATCTAACTTTTTGAGCGACATTCCACCAGAGCTGATTGACCAACGCGGCAACGCTCGCCAAAGCTACACCGCCCGCGAATCGCTTAGCAGCGGTGGCGATTATGGGCTCAAGCGACCGGTTCGAGAGCGAACCATCTGGAAAGACGCTTTGACCCAGGTGCGCAACAACGAAGGGCTCGTCTTAGCCAAAGGCGATCGAGTAAAGCACACTGACTTTGGCGAGGGCATTGTGGTGAACACCACCGGTGAGGGCGCTCGTCAAACTGCCGAGATTCGGTTCGAGCGAGTAGGCAATAAGCGCCTTCTCGTGAAAGTCGCACCCATCGAAAAGCTCTAAACTTGAACTATTGGTCACTCGCGTTTGACCCAATTTTCTGAACGGAAAAGCAAATGGATTTATTCGAAGATCAAGCTCGCGACATTTTTGAAGCACACGGTGTGCCTGTGCTTCAGGGCCTGATCGCAGACACCCCGCAAGAAGCAGAAGCAGCAGCCGCCAAGATTGGCGGCACCGTGGTGGTTAAGGCTCAGGTTAAAGTTGGTGGCCGCGGCAAAGCCGGTGGCGTCAAGCTTGCCCACAACCCAGAAGAAGCCAAGGCTGCTGCCGAGGCAATCCTTGGTCTAGATATCAAGGGTCACGTTGTGAAGCGCGTAATGATTGCCCAAGGTGCGGCAATCGACAAAGAATATTATTTCTCGGTGTTGCTAGATAGAAGCAACCGCACATTTTTGTCGCTTTGCAGCGTCGAAGGTGGAATGGAAATCGAGCAGCTTGCCGAAGAGCGCCCAGATGCGTTGGCGAAGATCGCTGTTGACGCGGTGCACGGTATAGACCTAGCCAAGGCCCTCGAGATTGCCAAGGCTGGCGGATTCGACGACGAGATCGCTGCCAAGGTCGCGCCAGTTTTCGTGAAGCTCTATGACGTCTTTGTTAAAGAAGACGCAACGCTGGTCGAGGTGAACCCGCTGGTGCTAACCAAGTCGGGCGAAATCGTCGCACTAGACGGCAAGGTGACTCTCGATGACAACGCCGAATTTAGACACAGTCGCCAAGAAATGGAACGCGACCAGCTCGACCCGCTAGAGGCAAAGGCGAAGGCCGCTGACCTCAACTATGTGAAGCTCGATGGCGAAGTCGGCATCATCGGTAACGGCGCTGGTTTGGTTATGTCGACCCTTGATGTCGTCGCCTATGCGGGTGAGCGCCACGGTGGCGTGCGTCCGGCAAACTTTCTAGACATCGGCGGCGGCGCCTCGGCAGAAGTCATGGCTGCAGGCCTCGACGTTATTTTGGGCGACAGCCAGGTGAAGAGCGTTTTTGTAAACGTGTTCGGTGGCATCACAGCCTGTGATGCAGTTGCAAACGGAATCGTAGGCGCGCTAGCCAAGCTTGGCGCGAGTGCCACGAAGCCTTTAGTTGTTCGCCTCGATGGCAACAACGTTGAAGAAGGCCGTCGCATCTTGGCTGATGCAAACCACCCGCTAGTGACCGTGGTCGCCACCATGGATGAAGCTGCCGACAAAGCAGCTGAACTTGCCAACCGCTAAAGCTGCCCAACAAATAAACGAAAGCTAAACAAGATGTCGATTTTTCTAGACGAAAACAGCAAGATCATCGTTCAGGGCATGACCGGTTCTGAAGGCATGAAGCACACTCGCCGCATGCTTGCCGGCGGCTCAAACATTGTCGGTGGCGTGAACCCACGCAAGGCCGGCGAGACCGTCGAGGTTGATGGCAAGTCGCTGCCAGTATTCGGCAGCGTCGCCGAGGCGATGGGCGCTACCGGTGCAAACGTTTCGGTGATCTTTGTGCCGCCTGCATTTGCAAAGGCCGCGGTCATCGAAGCGATTGACGCGCAGATTGAGCTTGCCGTTGTGATTACCGAAGGCATCCCAGTGCACGACAGTGCAAACTTCTGGGCCTATAACTTGCAGCAGGGCGCAAAGACTCGCATCATCGGTCCTAACTGCCCAGGCATCATCAGCCCGGGTAAATCAAACGCTGGCATCACCCCGTCTGACATTTCGGGCGCAGGGCCAATTGGTCTCGTCTCAAAGTCGGGCACGCTTACTTACCAGATGATGTATGAACTGCGCGAAATCGGTATTTCGACCGCAATCGGAATCGGTGGTGACCCAATCATCGGCACCACTCACATTGACGCACTCGCCGCATTCGAAGCAGACCCAGAGACCAAGGCGATTGTTTTGATCGGTGAAATTGGTGGCGACAGCGAAGAGAAGGCAGCCGCCTATATCAAGGCAAATGTCACCAAGCCTGTCGTCGCATATGTTGCTGGCTTCACAGCCCCAGAGGGCAAGACCATGGGCCACGCCGGCGCAATCGTTTCTGGTTCTGCTGGTACTGCTCAAGCTAAAAAAGAAGCCTTTGAAGCCTGTGGCGTCAAAGTTGGCAAGACACCTAGCGAAACTGCCGCGCTTATGCGCGAGGTTATCGCAAACCTCTAAACCGTGCGAGCTCGGGCAATTGTTTATGGCGCTCTAGAAGCGGCAACTGTTGTCGCGTTCGGCTACCTATCGATTGCCGTATTAAACATTTTGGTTTGGGCAATTGAGCGTGACCCTTCGTCAAGTTTTTCTGGTGCAATCGCAGGCGCAACCGACGTTTGGGTGCTCGCTCAAGGTGCCACACTCTTTTCGGCCGCCGGTGTTGTTGCCGGGCTAAAGGTGCCAGCATATTTTGTGTCGCTCGCACCGTTTGGTCTGACCGCATTCTTGATTTGGCTCGGCTTTCGGGCAGGGCGTCGCATTAGCGGTTTTCAGAATCTATTGCTCGCCTGGTTTTCTGGCATCGCAATCTTTGGCGCTCTTTCGCTAACCATCACCGAAGCCGCGATCAACAAAGTCTTTAGCCCACTTTGGTGGCAAGGATTCAGTTACCCGACCGCAATGTTTGCCGCCGCAAGTTTCGTTGGCGCGATGGTTGCCGATGCAAGAATCGGGCGCTTGCTGCAAGAGGGCGAGGCGCCTGTTCGCTCAAGGGTTCGCAATATCGTGGCAGCACGAGTTGACCGAATGCCGTGGGGTCTAAAGCCGTTGGTTTCACCTGCACTTCGCGCCGGCACTGCGGTCGTCGCAATTTTGATCGCGGCAGCAAGCATTGTGATTGCTGTGCTGTTTGCAATCAACTGGGTTGAAGTAACCCGTCTATATGAGTCGCTTCAGCTTTCGTTTTTGGGCAGCGTGACTGTCACCGCTGGCGAGTTTGGCTATCTGCCAAACCTGATTGTTTACTTTGCCTCGTGGTTCTCTGGCGTGGGTTTCTCAATCGGCACGGGTTCGTCGATTTCACCGCTTGGCACAGTGCTCGGGCCAATCCCTGATTTGCCAATGCTTGGCATTTTGCCTAACGGCAGCAACAGCATCTGGATTGCTGCGATTCTGGTTCCGTTGCTAGCAGCTTTTGCAGCGACGCTGCTGGTTAAATCGCACACCTCTGCACTGCGATTCAACTATGCCAACCCGCTTTCGGCTGCCCTGGCATTGGGCATAGGCATCGGCGTTGTCGCTGCATTAGAACTAGGATTTTTGGCTTGGCTAACCAGCGGTTCGATCGGCCCAGGCCGAATGGTTGACGTTGGCGTGAATCCGTTTTTGTTAATGGCAGTCAGTTTCGTTGAGGTCGCTATCGCCTCAACCCTGGCGGCATTCTTTAGCGCTCGACCCGAGCGCGCCGACCAAAACATAATCAATGCGATCAGAAAATAGTCGAATGCTCAAAGTTGTCGTGTTGATTTCAGGTGGCGGTTCTAATCTGCTTGCCCTGCTAAAGGCCAGCGCGAATCCGCTCTATGGCATCAGAATCGTCGCTGTTGGCGCAGACAAGCCTGCACCCGGTCTCGAACATGCTGAACTTTTCGATGTCGACACATTCGTTGTTGAGCCTGGCCGATTCTCTACGCGCGAGGCCTGGGCCGAAAAGCTACTGTCAAACGTTCAACATTTCGAACCAGATCTTGTTGTGCTTGCCGGGTTCATGCGAATCTTGCCGGCGAATTTTGTTGATGCGCTCGCGCCGAAACTAATCAACACCCACCCTTCATTGCTGCCTAAATACCCTGGCGCCCATGCAGTGGCTGATGCTTTGGCTGCGGGCGAGAGCGAGACCGGTGTAACCATTCATTACGTCGACAACGGGGTCGACACTGGCAAGCCAATCGTGCAGCAGCGCGTCGCAATAGAGCCGGGCGACGATGAAACCAAACTGCACGAAAGAATCAAAGTGGTCGAACGCGACCTTTTGGTTCAAACCGTTGGCAAGATCGCCGATGGCTCGCTTCAACTAATTCACTAATCAACTGGTCAACTTATCAACTCGTCAACTGCACATATCGGCACCAACAGACAGGGCAACTCAAATGGCTGCAAACACTAACTATGAAGCAAGTGATTACCGTCACCGCGATCGCGTTTTGGTTCGCCGCGCCTTGATTTCGGTGTCTGACAAGACTGGCCTGATCGAACTCGCCAAAGCCCTCAATGACTCGGGCGTTTCGTTGGTTTCAACCGGTTCGACAGCAAAAACTATTGCCGAAGCGGGCATTGTCGTCACCGAAGTCAGCCAAGTCACCGGTTTTCAAGAAGCGCTAGACGGCCGCGTAAAAACCCTTCATCCTAAAATTCACGGTGGCCTATTGGCAGATATGCGCCTTGCCAACCACGAGCAGCAGTTGCACGAACTCGACATCGAACCCTTTGAACTTGTGGTGGTGAATCTTTACCCGTTCGTGAAGACCGTCGAGTCTGGCGCGAAGGGCGACGCCGTCATCGATCAGATAGATATCGGCGGGCCGGCCATGGTGCGAGCGGCTGCCAAGAATCACGCCAACGTTGCCATAGTGGTCGACCCATCGCGTTACTCAGAAATTATCAAGGCGGTGGGTGAGGGCGGTACCACGCTGAACCAACGTCGAGACCTAGCCGCTGAGGCATTTGCCCACACCGCAAAATACGACACAGCAGTTGCCGCTTGGTTCGCGGCCGAAGCTCAGGCGCGAAACTTGCCTGGCAGTAACGCTGAGACCGCACATAAGAATCCTGGGTTCGCAAAATCACTTGAGATTTCAGCTGAGCTGCAACATGTTTTGCGCTACGGCGAAAACGGGCACCAGGCGGCGGCGATTTATCGCAGCACAGCATCGGGTGCAGTTTCTGGCATCGCTCAAGCGCGCATGCACGGCGGCAAAGAGATGTCTTATAACAACTATGTCGACGCAGATGCAGCGGTGCGTGCAGCCTACGACTTTAGTGAACCTGCTGTTGCGATTATCAAGCACGCGAATCCATGTGGCATCGCCATCGCTGGTGCCGACCAGGCAGACCCGATTTCTTATGCGCACGCTCAAGCGTTTTTGTGCGACCGAGAATCAGCATTCGGTGGTGTGGTTGCCGCTAACCGCAAAGTCACGATGCCGATGGCACAGGCAATCATGGATGTCTTCACCGAGGTTCTTATAGCTCCTAGCTATGACCTTGAGGCGCTGCGCCTATTGACTACCAACCGCAAGAACCTGCGCATTCTCGAGCTGCCCGTGAACTATTCACGTGAGGCTCTCGAGCTTCGTCAAATCTCGGGCGGCTTCTTGTTGCAAGAGACCGATGACTTTACAAACTTCACAAGTCGCGGTTGGAAGCAGGTTTCTGGAACCAGGCCAGATGATGCAACCATGGCTGACCTCGAGTTTGCCTGGCGAGCAATTCGATCGGTGAAATCAAACGGCATTTTGCTAGCTCACGATCTTGCTTCGGTTGGCGTTGGCATGGGCCAAGTTAACCGCGTTGATTCTTGTCGCCTTGCGGTCACACGTGCTGACTTCAGAGCCAAGGGCTCTGTTGCCGCCAGTGACGCATTTTTTCCGTTTGCCGATGGCCTGCAGGTGCTTATCGATGCGGGCGTCAAAGCCGTTGTGCAGCCAGGCGGGTCGGTTCGTGACGAAGAGGTCATCGCTGCAGCTAAAGAGGCAGGCGTTGCTATGTTTTTCACAGGCGAGCGCCACTTCTATCACTAAATCGAAGCCCCCAAGCCAATAGGCTAGTTACAGAGTTTTAGCGAAAAGCTAACCACACCCACTTATTCCCACAAGGAGCAATCATGGCCCGCCACGGCAAAGTTTCAGTTATCGGTTCAGGTTTTTATGGCACCACCACTGCACAGCGGTTGGCCGCCTACGACATTTTTGACACCGTCGTCTTGACTGACATTCTCGAAGGCAAGCCAGAGGGTATTGCTCTCGACATGAACCAGTCACGCGCAATCGAAGGCTATGAGACCAAGGTTGTCGGCGCGAC
>CAINTU010000026.1 GCA_903853515.1 uncultured Micrococcales bacterium
CGGCGAAGGCTATGACGAAAGCGTGCTCGGCGCGGTTGCAGACTCTGGCAACGGAAACCACATTGCCGCTCTAGAGCTAGACGAAGCTCTGCGCGGGCTTCAGGCCGAGATCGATGATCTGCTGTCAAAGACCATCCTTGATTTCGAATTCCAGATTCAGGTCATTGAACCGTTTATTGGTGAAAAGACACAGATTCGCAAGACGCGCTATTTGCGCGAGTTTGTGAGCCGTGGTTCAGTTGCAGACGGCAGGGTCGGTGACCTATCTAGCGGTGAACAGAAAAATATCGTTTTTGAAATCACACTCGATCATTCAGACACCAACCTGGTTGCAGACACTTTGCCAGCTATCGAATACACATATCACTACTTTGATGTGGTTGCCGGCGAACTAAAACACGAATCAGGCACAATCGACGTTGCGCTGATTGACCCGAGTGTTTGGATCGAACCTGCCCGCGATGAAGACATCCTTGGTGAATTGAAATCGATACGTCTGCAAGATGTGCGCGACCGCGCCTTTGAGCTCTATCGCCAGGGCCGTGAGCAAGAGGCAGACGACCTTCTGACCGCGGCCGGCGAAGACTTGATGCGCTTCATCGAATCTTCATCGACGATGAGCGACCGAACCCGAATTCGCATGAACATGCAATATGACGAGGTGATGGGCTTCTCGACTTTGAGCGATGCCAACATCAAGCGCAAACGACTAGGCGAGGCGCGCAACCGTTCGCTTCGCGATAAAGACAACTTTAGAGACCGCAGCTAATACCTAATAGGCAAGAAGGTGGATGCTCGCGAACCGGGCATCCACTTTTTTACCCCAAACAAAAAACGAAAGGAAGATAGAACATCAAAACCGGACAGGGCAAAGCCCCACAGCAACAAAACCTCTTCATCGCCTATGGCGAGATTTATCAAGATTGGCAGATCGGCGTGGGCGATGGCACGCAACCGACTAACCCAATCAGAGCCAAGCTTGCAACCGAGCTGCTCGTGAACCAACTCGGTGACCAAGTTACCGTGGTTGACCCCAATAACACTGACGAGTTCATGGTCGGTCTAGATCGCCTCTATCTAGGGGCGGTGCACGACAAGGAATATGTGCAGCAAACAATCGATGGCACTAACCCAGTTTGGATTGGCAATAAACCCCGAGTTGGCGAAGCTGCCTTCGCTATGTTTCGCGGAACTATGCGGGCAACCGACGCGATCATCGATGGTCATGCCAAGGTTGCCTTCAACCCCCAAGGTGCGAAGCATCATGCTAGAGAAAATTTCGGCGCCGGGTTCTGCGCATTCAACGACATGGTTTATGCGGCGAAAGCGTTTCAAGCTGCGGGCCTCAAACCGCTTTATCTCGACTGGGATATTCATGCCGGCGACGGCGTCTATCACATGCTGAAGGGCAGCACAGTACCAACGATCAGCATTCACGTTGGGGCAACGTATCCGCATGACCCAGAGTTAAACGTTTCGCTAGATGAGCGTGCAGAGCTGCACGACCCAACTATCGATAAATACAACTTCAATTTGCGACGTTATGACGGCGACGATGCCTTCATCGAGGCGATTGATAAAACGGCAAAAATCATTGACGAATATAGGCCCGATGTGATTTTACTGGCGGCCGGTGCAGATGGTCACACCGGCGACAGCAACCTGGGGCTCTTGGCGAATTACACAGCTAAGGGTTTCGAATATGCGGCCAACATGGTCGCAAGCAAGGCCCTCGAATATTCGCAAGGACGCGTTTTGATCGGCGGGGCTGGTGGCTATCAGCCACTCAAAGAGACTCCAGAAACTTGGGCTCTCGTTGTTTCAACTATCTATAACCAAATCAAGAAAGGGGCCTAACCACCCGTGAGTGAAACTCAATTTCCAGAAGCGCTGCACAGCGAAATCCTTCCGAACCTTTGGCAGGGCGGCACGCACGACTATGACACCATTGGCCAATACTTTGCAGGCCTGGGCCCGACCCTCGAAAACTATGATGCGGTTTATACGCTCTATGGTTCGGCTAACCCAGCTGGCTGGGGAGTCAAAGAGATTCGCTTTGCATTCTTTGACGGCAACATGGATGACTTCGACCCTGAATCAGATCTGGCCCTGCCCGTTGCCGAGGCTCATCGGGACTTGAAGGCGGGCAAGCGAGTTTTGATTCGTTGCCAAGCGGGCCTCAATCGCTCGGGACTAGTGATGGCGCTGGTTTTGATTCGCGATGGCTATGCGCCTGATGAGGCGATTGCTTTGATTCGCCAGCAACGAGGGCCAGATGCTTTGTTCAATGGGCGCTTCGTTGATTGGCTTTGCAATGGTGCAGATC
>CAINTU010000027.1 GCA_903853515.1 uncultured Micrococcales bacterium
AAAGCCTTTGACTATGCCCAAAGTGCCGTTTACCCAGCGAGGAACCGTTTTTCCGTTTTTAATCACCGTGCTTTGGTCATCGTTTTTAATGAACATTACCTGGGCACCAACTTTTAGAGTTAGTGTGCGTTCGGCTGGCAAGGTGTTATCGGTGAACGAGTCTGCAGTTAGACCTGGGGCCAGATTTGTTATTTTGAGCTCAAAAGATCTAGTTTCGCCTTCAAGCTGGTGCATGTTGCGAGCATTGGTCTCAGCGACCTCTGCATTTGTGGCAACCAAAGTTATTGCTGTTTGAGATTCGTGCTCACTTTTAACTTGTCGATTCAGCCAATCCAGATCTGCATCCCTTACTGTGCCTCTACGAACGTTATCTAAGACGGCGAGAAAATCAGCCTGCTTTTGCCTCTTCACTTCTAACAGTTCAATGACTTCAACATCTGCCTTTGCATAAACTTTCGAGCTGAAAAACCAGTTGTTTGCGTATTTGTTTGCTAGAACTTCGGCTGCCGCGGCGTTATCACGTTCATTCACTGGTGGCAATTGATAAGGATCACCAAACATAATCACCTGCACTCCACCGAAGGGTGCGTTTGGTTTGCTTCTTGCATAACGCAGCGAATTATCTATCGCGTCAAGTTGATCGGCGCTAGACATCGATATCTCATCAATGATCAAAAGTTGCAGGGCTTTGAGTTTGGCGCGAGTCTGTGCATTCATGCCTGCGGCAGGATCGAGTTCTGAAAGGGCCGCATGAGCACCGAATTTGAAGAACCGGTGCATCGTTTCGCCGCCAACGTTTATTGCCGCAACGCCGGTGAACGCAATCACCGCGACACCGTCGCGACCTGAGCTTGTAACTAGCCTGCGCAAGAGCCAAGATTTGCCTGTGCCGCCTTGACCCATGATCAGGGTGTTGCGGTTTGACCCTTTTAGATGCTCAAAAACAAAATCGCTTTCGCCAGGCTGCACTGCATTTTGTGGCACTTCGTTTTGTTCGAGCCAAGCCAACAAAATTGTTCGCGCTTTGCTAAACAGCTGCACTTTGTCAAAACGACGGTCTTTGCTTGCCTCATCAAAGTGGTGCTTATAGGCCAAATCAATCTGCGCCTTATTGAACGGCTCGTCTAGGCCCAGAAGTTCGCGTGCCTCACTTGCATCCATGCTCTAGAGATAACTCTCAACTGGCGGTTCGAGAGTGAGCGGTGTGTACTGCTCACGATCAACGTGCGCCAGCACAATGCGCGACGGCATCTGCCCGGTCAGTTCTTTGAGTATCAATGCATATGCGCCGAGCTGTTGCTGATAGTGGTTATAGCTCTGAGCAGTTATCTCTTTGTCGGTCTTATAGTCAACCAACACATAGCCATCGTTTGCCAAGAAAACAAGATCGGCGAATCCTTCGGCCAACTTGACCTGACCTGTGCTTGATGAAATTGCGAGGTGAAGTTCTGGCCAACGTTTTTCGGCTGCGAGCGCTTCTTTGATGATGTCAGCTTCAAGCAACATCGATATTCGTTTGCGCACATCTTGTTCATCTTGCTGAGCAGATTCTGCCTCAAGCATCTCGGCGATAAAGGCGTCGAGGGTCTTTTGGTCGGGAACACTGCCGTGACGCATGATTAGGTCCATGATGCCGTGAATCGCCCGGCCAAACGGTCTGCCGTCTCGAGTGAACCGGTTAGCCGCAGCGGCGTTGGCAACCTCATCTTCTAGCTTCGACTCTTGGTGTGGTTCGGTGTCGCCTAGTTCGAGATCTGGCACGCCAGCACCCTTGAGTTCGGGCATGTCAAGTATCGACTTGCCTGATGGCGAGATGATTCGCTGCTTAGCTGAAGCTTCGCGTGCATCGATCACCGCCTGCGAAAGTTCGGTCTGCACATTGCTCAGATCTGGCCTTGCCAACTTCTGTGGTCGCTGATCAAATTTTCTGCCCTTGAACAAATGCGCCTTTGTATCGATGCCGGCCGCTTCAAGCTCATATAGAGCTTCGAGCAACTTGACGGATCGCGAATTCGATTGTGTGTAGCATCTCGACACAATCAGATGATCTTGAGCGCGCGTTAGCGCAACATAGAGCAAGCGGTTTGCCTCCTGTTGCTCTTCAGGTTTATTCTCAGCGACGTCTAATTGTGAATAGCCCGCGCTTTCTCGAGGGTTGCCGTCGTCATCTTTGTTCAAATAGAACTCGATTGAACCGGTCCGTGAAATAAGAATTTTGTCTTTTTGCGCCTTTGGTACGCCGGCCAATCCGCTCACGACAGTGATCGGAAACTGTAGACCCTTAGAGGCGTGAATGGTCATCACCTGCACAGCATTGGTGGACTGTTCTCGCGGTTGAGGCAATTTTGCTCTGGTGTTCTTTTCGGTCACCGTGTTGACCCAGTCAACATATTCGAGCAATCCAACCCCGCCCTGGCTCTGCCACTGCATGGCATGTGCCAAAACCATTCTTAGGGCTCGAGTTTCAAAGTCTGCTAACTCGTCTTGGGCAAGGGTTTCTAGCAACTCGCGTTGCTCAATAACTTCGTTCAAGATTTCAACAGGTGAGGTCTTGCCCACTTTAGAGCGAATTTCAGCCAACTGATGCAGGGCCGCCTGCACCTCAGGATTATGCCCACTCGCGAAGCCGTCTGTGTTCCAGCTAACTTTGCCTGCGCCGACAAAACCAAGCAGATCATTGTCATTGAAACCAAATACGGGACTCTTCAGTGCT
>CAINTU010000028.1 GCA_903853515.1 uncultured Micrococcales bacterium
AACATCACTGATGCGGCTGCGACACCTGCTAGGGCCTTGCGTGAAACTTTGTTCACTTTTTTCCTCCTGATTTTTTGAGCTGCGATTTTCGCCACTCGATTACAGGGCAACACTATCTAAGAAAAAGGTGGCGCTTTCGTCGCAACGGCAATCTTTTACTAATTAGTTACAACTGCCGCGCATGCCTGCCTCGGCAAGGCTGAAAACACTCAACTATTAGTTCAGAGTTTTTGCCTCGGATTGGTTTTCACTGGCTTTGACCTCGGCGATCAGGGTCTGCAAGCGGCTTAGGGTCTCGCTGTCAAGTGCGGGCGTTTCACCGATGCGAAGCTCTGCTGCCCCGCTTGCCAGATCGCCAGAGCTGCGAGCAAATGCTGGCTGGTCGAAGGTGTGCGTCAAAAAGTCTTTGATGCTCGCGCCAAAGGTCAGTTGCGAGTTTCGCTCAATCGAGGCAATCACCCGAGAATCGGTGGTGTTGCTGCTTGCGGTTTGCCATCTAGCGCCAACAGTTATGAACTTCAATTGACTGCCTTCGACGCCGTGCAAAACATCTAGATGTCTTGGGGCGACAATCGGCACAATTACATCAGCGCCGGCGGCAGCTGCAGCATCAATTGCTGAGGCGAGATCTTTGCCGGCTGGCGTGAGCGTTATTTTGCTGGCCACCCCAAACTGCTGCGCGTACTTTTGTGCGCCACGCCTAAGCGACGCGATGATTTCGGCACTCGAGCTGAAATTGGGTGAGGTCAAAATCGAAACAGCATGCATCTTTGATTCAGCAGCAGCCACAAAGCCAGCCAGAAAACTCGGATCAACCAAACTGTCTTGCACAAATCGCAGGTTGGTTGGTTGCAACGAGGCGGGCAGTGCGCCACCAAATTGAATGGCAGCCATAGTTGAATGCTTGCCGACAAAGTTGGCTATTGGCGCTGCGAATTCGGGAACAACCGAAACCATAAACACACAGCCATTGGTCAGGGCACCTAAAAGTCGCGATTGAACGCTTTGGTTGCTTGAACTTCGAGCAATCACGATTTCGCGTGCGGCAATGCCGTGTTGCACCTTTGCCTCAACCAAATCTGTGGCGATTTGTTCGCGCAAAGCGTTGCCCAAATTGTCGCTCGCCTCGATTAGGCACGCTTTTGCTCTCGGGCTAGAAGCGGTTATCGGCTTAGCGTGACTCGAGCAACCGCTAAGCGCCAGCACCAAAGCCATCGCGCTCGCCAGCGCAGAGCCGGCCGTCAAAGTCTTCATCGCGAAATCCTCATAGCGAAATGCTCATCTCGAAATGCTCATCGCCAAATCCTCATCGCGAAGCCCTAGAGCACATCGCCGTGGCCGGTCGACTTTAGTTTGTCGACCATGTTTTTAACCTGCTGCGCGTGAGCCTTGGTGGTGATGAGCAGCGCATCCTGGGTGTCAACGACAATCACGTCTTCAAGGCCAATCAACGCAATCAAACGATTTGTTTCAGACACAAGGATTCCCGAACTCGAATCAGAAACCACATTGGCCTCACCCAAAACTGACAGCCCGCCCTTGTGACCCGCAGATTGCAATTCGGCAATCGCGGCGAAATCGCCAACATCGTGCCAACCAAAGCTCGCTGGCACAACCGCCACGCGACCTGCCTCGGCTGCCGGCTCGGCAACCGAATAGTCAATCGCAATCTTTTTGAGAGTCGGCCAAATCTTTGGCATTGCAACATCACCAGAGCCATCGACAATTGCCTTGGCCAAAGCCAGAATCTGCGAATGCAAATCAGGTTCGCTCTCGGCCAAAATTTCTAGCAGCAAGGCGGCTGGTGCAATAAACATGCCGGCGTTCCAGAGGTATTCGCCCGAGGCGACATATTGCTTGGCAATCTCGATCTTTGGCTTCTCGACAAATCGGTCAACGCCACGAGCACTCGGCGCGTGATCAACCTCAAGTTCACTGCCGATTTTGATATAGCCAAAGCCCACCGAAGGTTCGGTTGGTTCGATGCCAATGGTGACGATGCGATTGGTGGCTGCAACCGCAACGGCCTCGCGCACCGCAGCCGCAAAAGCAGTGTTGCTAGTGATCACGTGGTCGGCGGCAAACGAGCCGATGATCACATCGGGTTCGCGAATCATCAAGACTGCAGCCGCCAGCGCGATAGCCGCGGTTGAGTCTTTAGGGCTTGGCTCTAAAACGAGTTGCGATTCACGAAGTTGGGGCAACTGCTCTAACACCGCTTCACTGTGCGCCTCGCCGGTGACCACCATGATTCGCCCCTCGCCGGCTAGCGGGCGCAAGCGATCCCAGGTGTCTTGCAAAAGTGTGTGGCCAGAGCCAGTCAGGTCGTGCAAAAACTTTGGTGCGTTGGCTCTAGACAGTGGCCAAAGCCGACTGCCGATGCCGCCTGCAGGAATAACACTGTGAAATCGAGCCATCGGCTCTCGCTGGGTGTTCATCAAGGCAAAAGCCTAGCCGAACTGTGAGATTTGGCACATTGGCGGGTGTTTGGCAACTTAGAATTACAACTAACGGTGGCCCTATAAAAAGGCTGCAAATCAGTTGCAGCTGGCGCCGTTTATCAAGGAGGATTTTCGTGCCATCTCGTCCGGCGGGAACTTTATACCGCGGAAAACTGGGCATGTGGTCGTGGGTTTTGCACCGCATCACAGGCGTCGGTATCTATTTCTTTCTATTGGTGCACATTCTTGACACCGCGTTGGTGCGGGTAAGCCCTGAGGCCTATAACTCGGTCGTGGCCTCTTATAAGACCACCATCATCGGCCTTGCCGAAATCGGCCTAGTCGGGGCGATTCTGTTTCACGCCTTCAATGGCATTCGCATTTTGTTGGTTGACTTCTGGCGCAAAGGCGCCAAATACCAGAACCAAATGTTCTGGATCGTGTTGGTGCTATGGGTCGTGCTGATGGCTGGCTTTGTGCCACGTCAACTCATGCACATCTTCGGTTAGTCGGTTAGGTCAAAAATGGTAGTTATCGAAACCCCAAACTCACCTCGCAGCCGCAAAGGCGCCCAGTGGGAAAAGCGCGCTTGGCTCTTCATGCGTTTCTCAGGCGTTTTTCTTGTCTTTCTAATCATCGGCCACCTAAGCGTGAACCTTGTTCTGCCCGAGCACGGCGTGAAGGCAATCGATTTTGCATTCGTAGCCGGCAAGTGGGCTAGCCCGTTCTGGAAGGTTTATGACGGTGTGCTCTTGTGGCTCGCTTTGCTGCACGGCACCAATGGCATGCGCGTGATTGTCGCTGATTACACCGAGCGACTTTGGATTCGCAAAGCTTTGACCATCACACTTTGGGTGGTTGCTGCAACATTGATCGTGCTCGGCACATTGGTGATTACAACCTTTGACCCATGCATCGACCCGAACGTGCACAGTTATCTGCCTGATTTGAACTGCCACGCATAGTTCTTGTTTGTCTATCACTTGTTTCTCGTTGCACTTTTTAGAAAGAAATTGAATTGAGCGAAGTTAAGGTTCACAACCACCAATACGACGTTGTAATCGTTGGCGCAGGTGGTGCCGGCATGCGAGCAGCCATCGAAGCCGGGCCGCACGCAAAGACCGCTGTGATTTCAAAGCTGTTCCCTACCCGCTCACACACCGGTGCAGCACAGGGTGGCATGGCTGCAGCGCTTGCCAACGTTGAAGAAGACAACTGGGAATGGCACACATTCGACACCGTCAAAGGCGGCGACTATTTGGTCGACCAAGATGCGGCAGAGATCTTGGCTAAAGAATCGGTGCAAGCAGTTATCGACCTAGAAAACATGGGTTTGCCTTTTAACCGCACCCCAGACGGCAAAATTGATCAGCGCCGTTTTGGTGGTCACACTCGCGACCACGGCAAAGCGCCGGTTCGTCGCAGTTGCTATGCAGCCGACCGCACCGGCCACATGATTTTGCAGACCCTATATCAAAACTGCGTCAAGTTGGGCATCGAGTTTTATAACGAGTTCTATGTGCTCGATTTGGTGATGGCAACAGTTGACGGCGTCGAGCGCCCATCTGCCGTTGTGGCTTATGAGCTAGCAACCGGCGACCTGCACGTTTTTCAGGGCAAGTCGATCGTGTTCGCAACCGGTGGCTTTGGCAAGATTTTCAAGACCACCTCTAACGCCCACACTCTCACCGGCGATGGCGTTGGCATCATCTGGCGCAAGGGCTTGCCGCTAGAAGACATGGAGTTCTACCAGTTCCACCCAACCGGCCTTGCGGGTCTCGGCATTTTGCTGAGTGAGGCGGCCCGTGGTGAGGGCGGTATTTTGCGCAATGCCTCTGGTGAGCGATTTATGGAACGCTATGCACCGACCATCAAAGACCTCGCCCCGCGTGACATGGTCGCGCGCGCTATGGCCAACGAAGTTCGAGAAGGCCGTGGCGCCGGGCCGCACAAAGATTATGTTTTGCTCGACCTGACTCACCTAGAGCCAGCAGTGATCGACGCTAAGTTGCCAGATATCACCGAGTTCGCCAGAACCTACCTTGGCGTTGAGCCATATACCGAGCCGGTGCCGGTGTTCCCAACCGCGCACTACGCAATGGGCGGCATTCCGACAAATATTCAGGCAGAAGTTTTGCGCGACAACAACACCGTTGTGCCAGGTCTTTATGCTGCTGGTGAGTGTGCCTGTGTTTCTGTGCACGGCGCCAACCGACTCGGCACCAACTCACTTCTCGACATCAACGTGTTCGGCAAGCGCGCCGGCATTTATGCCGTCGAATACGCCAAGACCGCACAACACGTGCCGGTGCCTCAAGATGCTGTGCAAGAAACCGTAAACCTGATTCAACACATGCGCAATGCAACCGGCACCGAAAAGATCGCTGTGCTTCGTCGAGAACTGCAAGAAACCATGGATAAAAATGCCCAGGTTTACCGCACCGAAGAATCACTAAACGAGGCACTCGACAAGATTGTTGAACTTCGTGCACGCTATGAGCACATCCAAGTGCAAGATCGTGGTTTGCGTTTCAACACCGACTTGCTTGAGGCGATCGAGCTTGGCTTCTTGCTAGACCTTGCCGAAGTTTTGGTTTTCACCGCGCGCGAGCGTCGCGAAAGCCGTGGCGGTCACTTTAGAGAAGATTACGAAACACGCAACGACGAAAAGTTCATGGTTCACTCGATGGCCTATCTAAACAAGGATTCAAAAGCCTCGAACACCGCTGAGAAAAATATTCGAATCGACTGGAAACCAGTCACAATCACCAACTACCCGCCAATGGAGCGCAAGTACTAATGACTATCGAAACTCAAACCGAGATCGCGGCAGTGCCAAGTTTCAACGTGACGCTTTTTGTGCGTCGCTATAACCCTGAGGTTGATGAAGAGCCAAAGTGGCAAGACTTCGACGTGCAGGTGTTTGGCACCGATCGTGTGCTCGATGCATTGCACAAAATCAAGTGGGAAATCGACGGAACACTAACTTTTAGACGCAGCTGTGCACACGGTGTGTGTGGTTCTGACGCAATGCGCATCAATGGCCGCAACCGTTTGGCTTGCAAGACGTTGATTAAAGACTTGGATATCACTCAGCCGATTTATGTTGAGCCTATTAAGGGGTTGACTGTCGAAAAAGACCTCGTCGTCGACATGAACCC
>CAINTU010000029.1 GCA_903853515.1 uncultured Micrococcales bacterium
CAACAGCGACCGCACGATTGAGGCAAAAGCTAATACCGATACAGCAATAACAGCAATAAAACTTGAATGGGTTATGGCAAAGGCGATCCCATAAGCAACACCAGGCACCATTGATTCAACAAAACCGGCGGCGCCACCCACGCTTGCAATGAGACTTTGGGCGTCGAGCTGGTAGTTGCCATCTTCGTCAAGACGCAATCCAAGTCGCTTCGCCGCGATGGCGTTGGATTCGGTCTTCTCTGCCTTGGTCATGACCTCAATCCTGGGGCAATTGCGCCGGCCGGCATGCTGATTTCAAGAAGTGAGCGTGGCGGAACCGGATCGGCGCCTCGGTTCACAACGATACTTCTAAAGACATTTTCGATAACCAGAGCAGCATCACGGTCGCCTAGAGCTTTTCCAGAGATTGTTCCACGAAGAAACCATCTTGGTCCGTCGAATCCGATGAAACGCAATGGCCGATCATCGCCTGGAACACCGTGTGTTAGCACTTCAGAACCAAACGGCCCGATCGCACTTTCTGCTTGCACGCCTTGTGCCCTGAGACTCTCAATCAAATCATTGGCAACTTCGTGCCAAATGGTCTCTGTTTTAGGCGCTGCGAACGCCTGCAGTTGCAGCGATGTGCTCTCAATGTCGATGGTGAGAGCGATGATTCGATCGGTGCCTTCTTCAACGTCGACTCGCAGCGCATATCTTGAGTCTGGCGGTATCTGCAGCGAACCGAAATCGATGACATTGATTGGCGCGGCCAGATCGAGGCTATCGTAGGGTCCTTGAAATAGCGTTTCGTTGGCGTTCATCGAACACCTGTCGATCCGAAACCAGAACTGCCTCTGGCAGAATCGGGCAACTGCTCTACGGCCACAAGAGTCGCGCGCGCTACTTCTTGAATAACGAGCTGCGCGATTCTGTCGCCTCGGCTTATTGAGAAATCTTGATCAGAATGATTTATCAGCGTTACCGCAATCTCTCCCCTGTACCCGGCATCAACGGTGCCTGGCGCATTCAAAACGGTGATTCCGTTTTTTGCGGCGAGACCAGACCGGGGATGTACTAGCGCCACATAGCCAACTGGCAAAGCGAGTGCGACACCGGTAGGCACTGTGACAAATTTGTGTGCTTGGATTTGCATATCGGCCGCAGCCTTGAGGTCTAAGCCTGCGTCACCGGCGTGAGCGTATGTCGGCTCTAGACCGCTTTGGGCAACCATTAGGACTTCGATTTTGCTCATCTGATAGAGCGTAATCTAAAAGCATGAAAGATACTTTGAGGCCAGTGTTTAGCGAAAAGCTTTATCCAAGTGCAGCATTTTTGCTTGGAATTCAGGTACTACCCGTTGGCTTCTGGCTCATCAGCCTTCCTATTTGGCCAAGCGCTGCGCTCTATATTGCTCTTGCTACCGAGGCCGTAATACTGGCTCTCGCGGTATTTCGCGCGCCTTCGATTCACTATGACGGCTCGATGCTGGTTGTAGGCAATGCCCGACTAGAGCGCTCGGCAATAGGCGAAATCGAGATTTATAGGGGTGAATCGGCTCAAAAGGCAAGAACTAGCGAACTCGATTCGAGGGCATGGCTCAACCTTAGGCCTGGGATCAACACCTACGTGAAAGTTACGCTGGATGACGCTCGTGATGCGACGCCGTATTGGTTGTTCTCGTCAAGAAACCCTGAGGCTCTTGCCGAGGCCCTCAATCTTTAGCGAACTAACTCGCGCACTCTAAACACTGGGGGCCGTACTTGCCCTTCTTAGACGCCAATTGAGTCTTGTGCTTCACGATGAAGCACTCGCTGCAGGTGAACTCATCCTCTTGCTTAGGAACGACGACGACCTCTAGATCTTCGGCGATGTCGTGAGACTCGAGAATCTCAGAGTGATCGCCTTCGTCAAGGTCTGCAGATGCGCCTAGCGCGTCTGGCGCACGTTCTTTGAGAGCATCAAGCGACTCAGTTTCGTCGTCGTTTTTGCGAGGTGCATCGTAATCGGTTGCCAATTAGTAAGTCCTTTCGGGGCACATACAAGCGCGCATAGTTTCTAACAAAATGAACCAAATAGCAAATACTCTGCCCGCGATCGCGCTTACACTCTCGGCATTTTCACAGAGAACTAGCTGCCTATCGCAGAGCATTTCACCCAGACACGAGATTTGCTAAGCAAACGGCACACCGTAAGGTTGGCGGAATCTGTGGCTTTGCAGTGGCAAACTTAGCCCAGGAGGCGCAAATATGAGCGATTTGAGATTAGTCGGTGTGTCTAACGGTTTTCTAGACCTTGTGGCAGATGACGGCACAAAGCACCGATTGGTCATTGATGCTGCTCTTGAGAATGCCGCTCGCTCTCGTGCCGAGTCTTCACTTCGTTCAGATCTATCACCGCGCGAGATTCAGGCCCAGATTCGCTCGGGATTGTCGATTGCAGAGATTGCCTCGGCTGCGGGCGAAAGTTTCGAAGCAATTGAAAAATTTGCAGCCCCGATAGTTGCCGAATTAGAGCATGTGATTTCGATGGCCAAAGCCGTGCGTTTGACCTTTGCTGCCGAGCGTTTCTCAGACGCGGTGCAGGTTTCGTTCGGCACAGTAATGCAAGAGCGTATCGAGTCAGCTGGCGGCAGCAACTTCGTTTGGCGTGCAAAGAGAAATAGCAATTCTGATTTCGAAATCTCAATCGAATACGAACTAAGTGCCAGTCGTCGTGTAGCAACATGGAGTTTTGATCCAAAACGGATTTTCTTATCGCCACAAAACGAAGCAGCGATTCAGCTCTCTAACGGTGCGCCTCTAACTTCGAGCGAACCCGCAAAACTTCGCCCTGTTGCTGACGTGGTTACTTTGCAGGCGAGATCGGTCAGCAAGCCTGCCAATCAGCACCCTGCCGAGCGACCACAGGCGCCTGAGGCTAAACCAAAGTTAAAGGCTGTGCCTGACCTAAACGAGATAATTGCGACACCTGACTCGCCTACTGCCGAAGAGGCAGCGCCGATCGAAGAGACAACGCTGGTTGAAGAAACAGTGCTGATAGAAGAGACAGTGCTGATCGAAGAGACTGTGCTGGTGAAAGAGACCGTGCTGATCGAAGAAACAGTGCTGATCGAAGAAACCGGAATTGAATTAGAAACCGAAACTAACGATTTTTCGACAGCTCAAGTGAAAACTGAACTAATTGAATTAGTTGAGGTTACAGACGAAGCAGATGCGTCTGACACAACAGAGATAAATGCAAATGAGCAAAGTCCTGATGTGCAAAAAAGCGAAGCTGAAACCATTTCGGTAAAACCTAAAGCTGGCCGTGGCACTTGGGACGAAGTTCTCTTCGGCTCAAAAATTGAACCCGACAACAGCTAGAGATTCAAGCACCTAAAACAATAAGTGGCACAAGTAGCTCTTCTGGGCTGGCTGCACCATGGTGACCAATCATCTTTAGGCTTTGTGGCTTCGCAAAATCGCGGTGATATAGAGCCACTTTTGCCGTCGCAATGACTATCAAGTGTGGTTCGAAAATCTTTGCCTGGTCGCTGAATTCGGACCAATACCCTGCTTCTCGCAAATCTTTAGGGGTTGCAACGACGGCCCGATTGCCCAAAACGTGTTCAAGTCTCGTTTTGAGTGAATCCGCCTTGATTGAGTCTTGAGAACCATCACCTTGGTAGAGATACAAAGCTCGAGTGTCACCTGCGACTGCGGCAAATTCACCCTTATCGAAAAATTCATCGAGATAAATGTGTTGTGAATAATCAACGTCGATGACGCCGTGATCGGCTGTCAAGACAATGCCGTGCTTATCGCCAATTCTTGAAGCCATGTTTTGCACTTGGCTATCTAGCAATTCAAGTTGCATTGCCCAAGACAAATGATGCCAACCTTTTGAATGCGCAATTTGGTCTAGCTCTGGCACATAGAGATAGATGATTTCTTGGCCTGGGCTTGATAGGCGATCAATGGCTTTAGAAAAACGTTCTTCGATGCTGGCCGCAGCGACATATTCCGCAGCTGGCAAAAACGCTGTGGTGAACCCTGAACTTTTATAGGCAGCCGGACCAATAAACGTGAATGCAACGTTGGCGAGCCCCGCCAACTGGTCGGCGGTTTTGTTGGAGCCCAACAATATCTCGCCATCAGAATTGCCTATGCCTGAGAGCAGGTTGACAACCCTGCCAGCCTCACGATCAAACACCTGATAGCCGATGAAGGGGTGTTGCCCCGGCCGCAATCCAAGTGACAAACTAACCAAACTGGCGGCGGTAGTGGATGGAAACCAACAGGAAATCTTGCGCGTATTGTGACTGCTAAGAAAACGAGCGTGGCCTTTTGCTGACTCTAAATTGTGCGATCCCAAGCCATCGACAAGAATCACGATGTACTTTTCACGCTTAGGAAGATTCAGAGAATTTGACTTGCCTGAAACGGCAGCGAGTGCACTTGTGAACACTTCGCTTAGCCTCCCAAATGATTTGGGCAGTGCAGGTAGCATCTTAGACATAGGGTCTAAGTCTGCCCGAATTTGAAGCGGTTGAGGTCAGATGAGCGAGAAAAACGTGTCTCAGAGTTTCTCTGGCGAGAACATAGTCGACATCGACTTAACCAAAGAAATGCAAGATTCCTTCTTGGAATACTCGTATTCGGTCATATATGCCCGCGCTTTGCCCGACGCCAGAGATGGCCTAAAACCCGTTCAACGACGCATCATTTATCAAATGGGCGAAATGGGTTTGCGTCACGACCGCGGCCACGTTAAGAGTGCCCGCGTAACCGGTGAAGTTATGGGCAAGCTGCACCCCCATGGCGATGGAGCGATCTATGACGCGCTTGTTCGTATGTCTCAAGAATTCACTCTGCGCATGCCCCTTATCGATGGTCATGGCAACTTCGGCAGTCTTGATGACGGCCCCGCGGCGGCCCGATACACAGAAGCTCGGTTGACGCTCGCAGCGATGCTGATGAACGAAGGTCTCGACGAAGACACCGTCGATTTCAGACCAAACTATGATGCACAGCTGAGCGAGCCGAATGTTTTGCCAGCAGCTTTTCCTAACCTTCTTGTGAATGGTTCTTCTGGTATCGCGGTTGGAATGGCAACCAACATGGCGCCGCACAACATGCGTGAGGTTATCAAGGCGGCGATACACCTTTTGCGCAACCCGAAGGCAAATACGGCAGATTTGATGAAGTTCGTTCCCGGGCCTGATCTGCCGACTGGCGGAATCATCATGGGCACAGATGGCATCACAGATGCCTACGAAACTGGCCGAGGAAGTTTTAAGACGCGAGCAAAGGTTCGCATCGAAAGTGTTTCACCACGCAAGTTAGCGTTGGTGGTAACTGAGTTACCATACCTCGTTGGGCCTGAAAAAGTCATTGAAAAAATCAAGGATGGCGTCAACAACAAGAAGCTTCAGGGTATATCTGATGTCACCGATCTAACCGATCGCACAAACGGACTCAAACTTGTCATTGAACTAAAGACCGGTTTTGACCCTTCAACTGTTCTAGATCTGCTCTATCGGTTCACTCCACTTGAAGATTCGTTTAGCATCAACAATGTCGCACTCGTTGACGGCAGGCCACAAACCCTCGGCCTGCGTGATTTGCTTGGCGTATATCTGGCACACAGAGTCGAAGTTACAAAGCGCCGCAGCGAGAATCGACTTTCAAAGCGACGAGCTCGATTGCATCTCGTCGACGGGTTATTGGTCGCGATTCTAAACATTGATGAAGTGATACAGGTCATTAGAACAAGTGATGACATAGAGAGCGCAAGAGCTAAGTTGATGCAGGTATTCGACCTGAGTCAATTGCAGTCAGATTACATACTTGAACTGAGACTTAGGCGACTAACCAAATTTTCGAAAATCGAACTTGAAACAGAAAAGATGACCCTGCTCGAAGAGATCGCAGAGCTTGAAAAGATTCTCTCGAGCCAAGCTCAATTGCACTCGTTAGTAATTGAAGAATTAGAGGCAGTTGCCAACGCATTCGGTGATGCGAGACGCACTCAAATTGGCGAAGCCATTGAAATGGTAAAACCAATAAGCGGAGCAAAGGCAGCCGCAGTTGACGCCCAGTTGGCGGAATCGGCATGTGCAATTGTGCTAACTGCATCAGGCATGCTGCTCAGAGTTTCTTCACTTGGTGATGTCAAGCTATCTGCCAAGCGCAAGAAGCATGAGGCTATTGCAACCAAATTTGAGACAACCACCAGAACAGATATTGGCTTTGTAACCAATAAGGGCGTATTGCACAGGGTGCATGCGAGTGACCTGCCGTCGACTGACTCTGGGTTCGATCTTGGCAGTGCAGTTAACGCGAATGAATTCTTAGGTTTGGCTAAAACCGAGCGAGTGCTGACAGCCTTCGCCATGACAGAAACCGCGGTTCTCGCGATGGGAACAAAATCTGGAGTAGTAAAGCGCATGACTGCTGACTATGCCCCGAAGTCAGAGTTCGAAGTGATTGCCCTAAAGCCTGGCGATGAGGTGATTGGTGCCGCGCTATCAAATGAAGACGACCAATTGGTTTTCATCGCTGATGATTCGCAATTGCTTAGATTCGATGCCAAATCGGTTAGACC
>CAINTU010000030.1 GCA_903853515.1 uncultured Micrococcales bacterium
ATGCGTGCGACCGCCGATTTTGCCTTTGACGGCTTCGCGGTCGCTGCGCTCGTGAGTTGCGCGCGGCAACATCGCATATTCAGCGGTGACCCAACCCTCGCCCTGCCCCGCTTTGAAGCGCGGCACGCCAGATGTGAATGATGCGATGCAGAGCACTTTGGTCTGGCCGAACGAAATCAGGGCGCTGCCTTCAGCGTGCGCGTTATATCCGCGTTCGATAGTGATTGGGCGAAGCGCTTCTGGGGCACGACCATCTTTGCGTGTGGACATTTATTAGCCAATCTTTTCAACATGTTCGACTTCTGGACCAAGAAAGCGCCTTGCTAACTTGCCAAAACTTTGGGCATCGCCGGTTGCCTGAAACCGCAATGTTGGCTCATCCTGCGAGGTGCGCAACAAATCGTGTGCAACTAGAGTGCGATAAACGTCTTTAGCGGTTTCTTCGGCACTCGACACCAGCGTGACGTTCTCACCCATCACATAAGAAAGTGCGCCGGTCAAAAGTGGATAATGCGTGCAACCGAGAACGAGAGTGTCGACTTTAGCGGCCTTAAGCGGCGCGAGGTAACTCTCGGCCAATTCGATTATCTTTGGCCCGGTGGTGATGCCGCGCTCAATGTAATCGACAAATTCTGGGCAGGCAACACTGGTGATTTTCAAGTCGACGGCCGCAGCAAAAGCGTCGTCATAAGCTGCGCTGTTGACTGTTGCAAGAGTGCCAATCACACCAACTTGGTGGTTGCGTGTCGCCGCTACTGCCCGGCGCACTGCTGGTGCAATGACTTCGACAACAGGGATTCCGCGGGCTTCGGTGTAGCGCTCACGGGCATCACGAAGCACCGCTGCCGAAGCTGAGTTGCAGGCGATGACCAGCATTTTGACGCCTTCATCGACAAGGCGATCCATGACCCCGAGAGCTAACTCTCGAACTTCGCTCAGCGACTTTGGGCCATAGGGGCTGTTGGCTGTGTCGCCAACATAAAGAATTGATTCGTTTGGCAGCTGGTCGATGATTGCGCGGGCAACAGTTAAACCGCCGACGCCAGAGTCGAAGATGCCAATCGGTGCGTCGTTCACAATCCCAAGTCTAGCGATTGGCTGTTTTAGCTGCCGGCTCCACTGCCGCCAGCATCGCCACCCGAGCCGCTGCCTCCAGAGCCTGAGTCGCTGCCTCCAGAGCCTGAGCCAGAATCTGAGCCCTCGCCCGACTTGATGGCGTCAAGAATCTCTTTGCAGGTGGGGCAAACAGGGAACTTCTCTGGGTCTCTTGATGGCACCCAAACCTTGCCGCAGAGCGCGACAACTGCGTTGCCCATTACTGCCGATTCAACAATTTTGTCTTTGCGAACATAATGTGAATAGCGTTCGTGATCGCCAGGTTCAACAACCTGAGGCAGTTGCTTTTCGAGAACGTCAATGCCGCCGACCGTGTCTGGCGACGATGGACCTGTGGGCTCTAATGTGTCTGACATCGAATCTAGATTAACCCTTTTTGAGTTGCTTGCTGGCTTCGTTGCGAACAGCGGCGGCTACTGACTTTGTAACATTCGGGTTGAAAACACTCGGCACGATATAACTCGAATTGAGCTCATCTGCGCTGACACAACCGGCAAGAGCCGTGGCCGCTGCTAGCAGCATCTCTTCTGTGATGTCGTGGGCCTGCGAATCAAGCAGGCCTCTGAAGAAGCCAGGAAAAGCAAGCACGTTATTAATCTGGTTCGCAAAATCGCTTCGACCAGTTGCCACGACAGCCGCAAATTTTGCTGCCACAGCAGGATCGATTTCTGGCACTGGGTTGGCTAACGCAAAAACAATCGAGCCAGCTGCCATTTTTTCGATGTCGCTGCCTTCAAGCAGATTGCCGGCCGAGACGCCAATAAACACATCAGCACCTACGATGGCTTCTTTTAGCGTGCCGCTGGCTTTTGCTGGGTTCGTGTGTTTGGCAACCCACTCAAGCGAAGTGCCCGCTTCGATACCAGGTCGGCCATCAAAAATAATGCCGTGCTGGTCAACGATTGTGGCGTGCTTTAGCCCCGCGGCAAAGAGCAGCTTTAGAACCGCTGTGCCGGCTGCCCCTGCACCACTCATCACAAGTTTGACGTCACCAATGTTTTTGCCAACAACCTTGAGCGCATTGCGCAAAGCGGCCACACACACGATGGCTGTGCCGTGTTGGTCGTCATGAAACACTGGGATGTCTAGCTCGGCACGAAGCCGCTCTTCGATTTCGAAGCATCGTGGTGCCGAGATATCTTCGAGGTTGATGCCGGCGAACACAGGTGCAATCGCTTTGACCGTGCGAACAATCTCGTCAGTGTCTTGGGTGTCGAGGCAGATCGGAAAAGCATCGATATCGGCAAAACGCTTAAACAGTGCCGCCTTGCCCTCCATCACCGGCAGAGCTGCAAGCGGGCCGATGTTGCCAAGCCCAAGCACTGCGCTGCCGTCTGTGACAACTGCCACGGTGTTGCGCTTGATGGTTAGATTGCGCGCGTTTGCAGGGTCTTCGACAATCGCCTCACAAATGCGAGCAACACCGGGGGTGTAAATCAGCGAAAGATCATCGCGGTTTCGAATCGGCAGTTTTGATTCGATGGTTAGTTTGCCACCCAGGTGGGCCAAAAATGTTCTGTCACTGACCTTGCCCACAACAACGCCTGGCACAGAGCGCAGCTTTGTTTCGATCTCTTTTGCATGCGAATCATTTGTGCAAGCACAGGTCAGATCGATACGAATTCGTTCAGCGTCAGAGTGGCTAACGTCGATGGCGGTCACCAGACCACCGGCTTGTTCGACTATCGCGGTCAGCTCACTAACAGCGGTCGGCTTAGCGGGTACCTCTAAGCGAATCGTGATTGAGTACTGAACTGACGGCGCCATTGACATGTTTATAGTCTGCCACTGCTGTGGCGCTTATCGATAGCCTCGGCCAGCGCTTAGCTATTTAGCGGCTTGAAGGGTTGCGATGAGGGTAAGTGTCTTAGTGCCACGAATCACGGTCAGCGTGACTTTGTCACCCGGTGAATGCGCCCTGATTGCGGCAGTCAACTGGGATGAGTTCTCGATCGCCTGTGAATCGACGGCTTTGACAATATCTTTCGCCTTAAGCCCAGCCTGATCTGCGGCTGCGCCAGGGGTAACACTGACCACCACTGCCCCAACGCTAAAGCTGCCGGCAGCCGCTGAATTCGGCTGATCTTTAATCATCGCGCCAAGTAATCCATGGCTTGCTTTGCCGGTTTTGATGATCTGGTTGGTGATTCGTTTGACTGCATTTGAAGGAATCGCGAAGCCCACACCGATGCTGCCCGATTGACCAGAAGAACTTGAACCGCTGGTTGCGATGGCAACGTTGATTCCGATGAGCTGACCTTTGTCGTTCACTAGTGCGCCGCCAGAGTTGCCAGGGTTAATGGCAGCGTCGGTTTGAATCACATCGAGGTTGATGTCGGTCGAAGCATTGGTATTGTTGCCCCAAAGTTGACTGCTGCCGCCCTGCGGAACTGCCGAGCTTGGAACTTGAATTGTGCGGTGCAACGACGAGATGATGCCGGCGGTAACCGTGGCGTCATAGCCAAGCGGAGCCCCGATTGCGACAACAGGAGCACCCACATTAAGCGAGCTCGAGTCAGCAAAATCGATTGGCAAGAAAGAGTTGCCTGAAATCTTGATCACGGCGAGGTCATTGGTTGGATCGGTGCCAATCACTCTGGCGGCATAAATGTGATCGTCAGAGGTTTTGACTTCGATTTGAACGGCGCTGGTTTCACCATCGAGAGTCACCACGTGATTATTTGTTGCGATGTAACCGGTCTTGGTCAAAAAGACTCCGCTGCCGGTGCCGGCAGAAGAACCCGAATCAGCAGAAACCGAGATTGTCACTACCGAAGGCGCACTAGTTGCGGCTACCCCGGTTACCCAATCGACGCTTTGAGTATTGTTGATCAAAATTTGGCGAGTTGCCTGTGGCACAAAATTAGGCCCATCGACGATCACAACGCCGCCGACTAGGGCACCAAAAACTGCGCCAACAAGGGCTGGTATCAAAACAGGCGATCTGAGCAGGTTCGTTTTCTTGGCCGCAGAGGCTTGAGGGGCACTTGGCTGAGCCTGGCTTTCGAAAATGAATTGACGGTTGAAGTGCGACTTGTCGTCTGACATTTGAATCCTCACAAACACATAGGTAAAGCTGATGTTGCTCAAAATCTAAGACATCAGCCTGTTTAGTTTATGAAAGTCGCCTGAGAGTTCGCTCAAAACTATGGTTCGACTAGTTTTTGCAGCCAAATTCGGTTAGAGCCTTATCGCAGTCTCTTGCCACCAGCACGGGTCGTCGATGGTGACCTGGTGTGGGCGGCGCAGTTGGCGTCAAACTTGTGACGCCGCTAAAACTGAGTGGCTCAGCACTTTTTTTGATCAAACCAGGCACACTGTGCCATGCAGGGCTGCCAACAATCTGAAAACTTGCAGCAAAACTAGCCTCAAGTTTGGCAATGTGTGCGCCGACTCTGGTCATCACAAAACTCGGCGACTGCGCCGAACTCAGAGTTTTTGCGCCACCCGCAAAATCAAACTGCCAGCTGGTAGCGGCCAAAGCAAAGTGCGCCTTCACGGGTAAGCCTAAAAGCGTGGCTCGAAGCAAAAGCGCCCTGGCGGTGCTTGAAAAACTAACCTTTTGACCGACAGCAGTAAAAGGCGCTGATACAAAACTTCGCACCGATGCAGGCGCAAACTTTGCCATCGCGGTTGAAAGTTTTGGTGAAGCCGCTGAGCCCAAATTAATCACAGCAACCGGTTGCGAAGGTGGGTAAAGACTGAAACAGCCAATGTGATCGCTCAAGAGCAAACTGGTCAGATCAGGCGAACGACCCCCAGGATAATTCAGGCACTGCGGTCGATCTATTGCGCCGCCGAGAACTAAAACGATTTTGCCGCCAGAAGAAAATACCTCTGCTTTGCTCGCACAAACATTTAGCGCGCTTGAGGTATTGAAAGCCCCAATCGTTGTCTCGAGCACACCGAAATCCTTGGGGCAGTTCAGCCCGGCGATTAGGGCGAAAGCCACAGTGAACATACATCGATTAGACCAAGCAATTGCGGCCGCTCACAAAAGTTATGCACATGGGGGTGGCCGCTGAGTTAAAACAAAAGCTGAGTTAAAACAAAAGCTGAGTTAAAACAAAAGATGGTCCGGCAAAAACCAGACCATCTTTTTGTTTGCAATTTCTTGCAATAGTTGCGGAGGCAGGATTTGAACCTACGACCTCCGGGTTATGAGCCCGGCGAGCTACCGAACTGCTCCACCCCGCGGCGAAGTCATAACTCTATCACTTTTGCGTGCTAGTTGCCAGATGCCGCCAAAGCTGCGAGCACTGCCGCCTTCAAACGCGCGTCTGCCTTGCCATAGGCGGCCCAATCGCCAGCGGCCATAGCGGCCGACTTGTCGTCTAGAGCCTGACGGGCGTTAGCCAAAGCGGCTGCAAGTTTTTGTGCCTTGGTCTCGCCAGGCACGGTGCCCCCGCCACCCGAGTTCGTGTTGCCACTGAACAGCGAGTTTAGGGCAGCGTCGAGAGTGTCTTCGAACGCGATCTTGTCGCCGAAGGCAACCAAAACTTTTTTGAGCAGCGGGAACGATGTGCCACCGGTCGACTGAATATAAACCGGTTGAACATAAAGCAATCCACCACCCACTGGCAGTGTCAACAAGTTGCCGTCGAGCACCTTGGTTGAGCCCTGGCGCAAAATGTTCAACAGCTTCGAAACTTCTGAATCAGAGTTGAAGTCGTTTTGCACCTGACCTGGGCCAGGCACGATAGCCGTGCGGGGCAAAGTCAAAAGCTCCAATCGCCCATAGCTCGAAGCAACCGTGCCTTTCGTAGATCCAGCGTCAGAGTTCGCAACCAAATAACCGGTCAAAACATTTCGAGTTGATGAACCAGTCGAACGCGGAATAAACGTCGAATAAATTGAGAAGGCCGACTTAGCATCTGCCGGTGTCTTCATCGAAAGGTAATAGGGCGGCTGGTAGGCACCAGGGTTCCAGGCGTTGGTCACTGGGTCGTTCGGCGTCATCCATGCGTCTTGCTGTGAATAAAACGCACCAGCATCTTTGACGTGATATTGACCAAGGATTGCTCGTTGCACGCGGAACATATCGGCCGGATACCTGACGTGCGATAGCAACGCACCAGACATCTCGCTGACCGGGCGCACAGTGCCAGGGTAAATCTTCATGTAGGTCTTCAAGATCGGGTCTTTGGCATCCCAGGCATAAAGCTTGACCGAACCATCGTAGGCATCAACTGTGGCCTTAACCGAATTGCGAATGTAGTTAATTTGCGTGCCACCAGTGTCGACGGCTCCGGTTGAATCGCTCAATACGGTGTCTAGGTTTTCGGCCCGCGAATAGGGGTAATTCGCCGAGGTGGTGTAGCCATCGACAATCCACTTGACGCGGCCATCAACAACTGCCGGATAAATGTCGCTATCGAGAGTCAGATAAGGCGCAACCGCAGCCACACGATCGATTGGGTTGCGGTCATAAAGAATCTGAGAGCTGTCGGTAACGGCATCTGAAAGCAGAATCTGTTCGCTTTTGAACTTGAGCGCATAAGCGACGCGTTTGACAAAGCTGTCGAGCTTGGGGCCACCGTTGCCGGCGAAACTCGTCATGGTCTGCTGATCACTCGATGCACTCGCCGAAGAAGCTGGGTAATCGAGCTCTCGAGGCGTTGCACCGTTTGGCGCGCCAACAATCGAATAGCTTGGCGAGTTTTCACCAAAATAAATGCGCGGTTCGTATTTGCCTAGCAAGCCCTTTGACGGTATTCCCGATTGCAAAAACACCGGCTGGCCATCGACAGTGCGCTGGTTGCCGTAGGCAGCAACAACGCCATAGCCATGGGTATAGACGATCGTGTCGTTATACCAAGATTGCGAAGAACCAAGCCCTGACTGGTTCAGATCACGAACAGCCAGAACTGTGTCTTGGGTCTTGTTGCCAATCTGATATCGGTCAACATCAAGCGAACCGGCAAAGTTGTAATACTGGCGGTATTGCTCGAGTTGTCTAAACGATGCGCTGACCAATTCTGGGTCGAGAATTCGAATCTGCGTGGTTGTTGCGGCATCTTGCAATAGCGCAGCAGATGACGCCGTAGTGGTCGCGTTATAGGGAACCTCTTTGACGTTATCTAGCCCATATGCGGTTCTGGTCGCCGTAATGTTTCGCTGAATAAAAGCAGACTCAAGGGTGCGCTCGTTTGGCACCACTTGAAAATTCTGCACAATCCACGGGTAAATGCCGCTCAAAACAATTGAGCTAACAACCATCAAGGCGGTGCCCAGAATTGAAAGGCGCCACTTGCCGATAACTGCGGTCACCAAGAAAAGCACGGCAACAAGAACGCCGATAGCCGCCATGATTTGCAGGCCAGGAATCTGCGCGTTCACATCTGAGTAGGTAGCGCCAGTGAAAAGTCCGGCTGGGCTAGTGAGAGTTTCGTATTGGTTCAGCCAAAGATTTGCGGCAGTCGCCAATAAAAACAGTGCCGCCAAGATCGCCACCTGATAGCGGGCAAATTTGGTGAAGGTCGCGCTGCGGCCAGAGAACTTGATTGCGCCATAAACAATGTGCACAACAAGCGCCGGCAAAAGTGCAAGCACAATCGCTGCGGTTATATAACCAACCAGCATCGTATAAAACGGCAGGTCAAAAAGATAAAAACCAACATCGAGATGAAACTGCGGGTCTGTCACACCGGTATAGCTGTGGTTTGTGAACGCAAGGATTGTGGTCCACTCGCCCGAAATCGACCCGCCAACAATTAGTGCAAGCAGCACTGGCACACCGATGAAAATAAGTTTGCGCAAACGCTCGAGGGACTGTTTGATTTCGTCGAGCCCACGGCCAAAGGCTGAGCCGCCTGTTACATAAACTGGACGGTTGCGGTAGGCCAAAAATAGGTTTAGCCAGATAAATGCGCCAACAATTAACGCGCCGACAATGAACGTGGTGGCTTGTGAGCTTATCTGTTTGGTGAACACCGAGAGATAACCAAGTTGGTCGAACCAAAGCACCTGGGTATACACACCGGCGATTGAACTTAGAGCAATGAATACGGCGACGATTATTGCTATTGAGATTCTTAGAGATCTGCGGCGTCTAATCGAAGCTGCGCTTCGCTGTGGTGCCTTCGGTCTTGCAGTGCTCACTTTTGCTCCTATTTTGTGCAGGTTGGCAACGACGATGTGTCGCCGCCAGAACTAATAACTTCTAACGCTTTGATTGCGTCGGTGAGTGTTGAAACCTTTGTGACGTGCAACCCGTCAGGTATGTGGCCGACGACCTCGTTGCAGTTTGACTCTGGCGCCAAGAACCATGTTGAGCCTGCGCGCAAAGCGGTATACATTTTTTGACGAATCCCCCCGATTGGCCCCACTTGACCACCGGCATCTATTGTGCCTGTTCCCGAAATATTTTCACTACCGGCCAGAGACCCAGGCGTCAGCTTGTCATAGATGCCTAGAGCAAAAATCATGCCGCCGCTTGGGCCGCCCACGCCTGCCAGGTTCAACTTGACGCTAAACGGGAACTTATTTTTAACATCGACATAAACGCCAACCCGATAGTGACCAGATTTCATCACTGGGCGAATCAGCACATCTAAAACCTTGCCAGCTCGGTCAAACTTAAAAGCGAGAGGCGCCTTGGCCTGCCAGCCTTGAATCACCTTGGTCAACTGGCTAAACGAGGTAATCGCAACACCATCGACACTCAAAATTTTGTCACCCACCTTGAATACTCCGTCAGCCGGAGTCTTCTTTGAAACCAGCGCCACAGAAAGTTCTGAGGTGAACGGAATTTTGAGTTGATTGAGTGCCGCTGCGATGGCATCTTGCTGCGAAGACGTCATCATGATTTGGTTGATTTGGTTGATTTCGGCCGATGAAGTGTCAGGCGCATAAACCTGATCCATGGGGGTAATGGCCGAAGCTGAATCAAAATATGCGGCAAGAAGCTCAATCGCCGACGGGCCACCGCCAGGCTGACCATAAACATTGACGGTCATCACGTTTAGCCGCGAATCGCTAGCAAAAGTCTTTTTGCCGGTGATCTCTATAACCGGGGTGCCTGCTGAGAGCGCCATCACGTTATAGGCAGGCCCGGGGCGTTCGATAACAAAAGGCAGCGGCACGAACACTGCAGCCAAAAAGCCAGCTATCAGAAGCAAAAGGCCTACCCGAGCGATGATTCGCTTGGTGCGGCTTGAATTTTTCGCCGGCTGAGCATTGCCTGAAACAAACATTGACATTAGATATAACTCTAAGCGACTAGCAACCTCGGTCGGTTAGCCTATTAGCGATAACAATGAGCGATAACAACGAGAATTTGCCGAACGGCATGCCTGATCCAGAAGATCTGCGCCGTATTTGGCAAGAAATGCTTAATCAAGGCCTAGACCCTGAGGCCCTTGCCGAGGCTGCCGGTTTTGATGGCAGCCCAGAATCGATGCAAGCTATGTTTGCCAACATTCAAGGCGCTTTCATCAATCAAGGCTCTATTGTCGACGCGTCTCAGGTTAACTGGGGCGAGGCAGCCAAAAAGGCCAAAGAAATTGCCGCTGCCGGGGCCCTAGCCCTTGATGATCAATCTAGAAAGAAAGTCTTAGATGCGATTGGTATCGCAAACCTCTGGCTAAATGAGGCCACTGAGATTTCTTCGATTTCGCTCGAGCCAAAGCTGTTGAGTCGAATGCTCTGGGTTGACGATGCAATGCCACTTTTTCGCGAACTCGCAGAGCCAGTGGCAGACCGAATGAACCATGCATTGGCCGAAGCGATCCAATCGCAACTGCCAGAAGAATTCGCCGCGAGCCTCAAAAGTGCAGGCGATCTGATGCGCGCGGCAGGGGCGATGATGTTTGCAATGCAACTAGGTCAAGCGCTCGGTCAACTTTCACGCGAAGCGCTCAACGGTTCTGAGATTGGGTTGCCGATTTATCAAGACCAGAGGCCGGCGTTCGTGGTTCAAAACATGATTGCCTTCGCCCAGTCGCTCGAACTTGGTTTAGATGCCGACCAGGCTTATATCTTTTTGGTGTTGCGCGAGATGGCGCACGCCAGGTTGTTTAAGCACAGTCGCTGGTTGCGAGAAAAAGTTGTTGCCCAAATTCGAGAGTACGCAGCAGGCATCACGCTCGATACAAGCAAGATGACCGACATCGCTGAAGAATACGACCCGCAGAATCCTGAAGAGCTACGCATCGCTTTAGAAACCGGCGCTTTCTTATCGCAGCGAACCGATGCCCAACAGCAGGCCCTAGACCGCATCGAAACCAACCTGGCTCTTATTGAAGGTTGGGTCGATGCTGTTTCAAGTGAGGCGGCTAGGCGCTTGCCTAAAGGTGCTGCAGTGCAAGAGGCCATTAGGCGACGACGCGCAACCGGCGGGCCAGCTGAGCGCACTTTTGCAACTTTGGTTGGTTTAGAGCTAAGACCCAAGCGCATGCGTGAAGCTGCCGAACTTTGGCGCCAAATTGGTGCCGCCGTTGGCTCAGAACGTCGCGATGCACTTTGGAACCACCCTGATCTATTGCCCACTAGCGCCGACATTGACCAGCCGGCTGGTTTTGTTGCCAGGCTGAAAGCTGAGCTGGGCATCGGTGATGCCATGGACCAAGCATTGCGAGATTTGCTCGACGAATGAGTCGCTGTGCATAAACGCCGGGCTCAAGATTGCAAAAAAGTTATCTTTTGGCATGACCAAAAGAATCAATCCTGCGCTGCCACGACTTTGGCGCGACCCTTTGACCATGCAACTTGGCCTTGGCCGAAACGCCGTGGTTATTAACCAAATCACAACCGTCGAAGAACGCATTATCGAGTTGCTTCAACTAGGCATAGCCGACAACCAGACCACACAAATTGATGATTTGGTTGGTGCCCAGAACGCCACCACAGCGTCGTTGCTCGATCGACTTGGGTCAGCTGTAATCGGCGATGCCAAGGGTAAGGCTCTGAACACAAACTGGCTCGAGCAGAGCTTTGCCGAAATTGTGAGAGTGGCCTACGAACACAATGTGAACCCTCAGATGGTTCTCGCCGAGCGAGCGAGTCGATTGGTGCACATCGATTATCTTGACCGATCAGGACTAATGCTCATGAAGGCCTTGGGCGCAGCGGGGGTAAGTCAGTTCGCAAGCCACGATCGCGGCAGAGTGGCCGAAACCGATCTTTCTGCGCTTGGTTATTCGACTGAACAACTGGGTCTTCGGCGAGCTGACGCGGCTTTAGCGGCGCTTGAGGCTGCGGGGTTCTCGCCAGCGCTGGTTTCAAGCAAAGGCAAAAGGCGTGCTCTATTGACTTTGCTAAACGAGAACTTCAAAGCAAAAATCGATATCGCAATTCTGATTTCTCATCGACTGCCAAACATCAACTCGCAACGCCGTCTTGAAAATTCAGACTGCAGACACATCAACATCGAATACAGCGAAGACTATGTCTCTATTAGCCCGATCTTGCAACGCTCTAAAACACCTTGCCTCACTTGCTATCAAAAGACAAAAACAGCCGAAGACGAAACCTGGCCTGCCATTGCCACTCAAATCACACAAATGACAAGAGACCAAGATGATGTGGCGGCGCTGCTTTTGGCATGTGGGTTAGCGTGCCGATTAGTGATCGCAGAACTCGATCGAATTGCAGGCTTCAACGTTGAAAGTGAGAACCTAGGATGGCAGCTCGATCGAGCAACGGGTGACATCGTGCGTTTCAGTTTTGATTTTGCTGCCGATTGTGAATGCCGTGGTGCTTCGAGCGCGGCTAACTAAATTCTGGGCTGATTAGTTGCAAGAACCTGCTGGCCGAGCGCTCGCGCTGAGAATCAGATGTCTCTCGCTTTGACCAACTGAGCCAGAGCGAATCCTTGGCTCTGGTGATTGCGACATAAAAAAGTCTTTGCTCTTCTGCCAGCTGCTCTGGCTTGGTGGCATAGCTGATTGGCATATAGCCTTCGTTCGCCGAAAAGACATAAACGTTTTGCCACTCGAGGCCTTTAGCGGCATGCACGGTCGAGAGCGTTACTGCCTCGCGCTGAGGCTCATGCTGCGACCGTGCCCGCTCGTCGAGTTCTGTCGCGAGTTGTGCGACTGTGGCGTCAGCGCCGAGTTCGTCAGCGATGTCGACGAGCGCATTTAGGGCATCCCATTTTTCACGTGCAGGGCCTTGCAGATCACCCGGCATCGCCTGCCAGCCCAGCGATCTTGCCACGGCCGACATGCTTTCGAATGCTGCACGAGTTGGGTTGGTCATAGCTTCTGCTCGCACTAGGCGAACGGCACCGGTGACCTCTTGACGGTTGAAAAAGCGCTGGCCGCCGCGCACCTGGTATTCGATGCCTGCAGCACTCAAAGCGTTTTCTAGCGCTTCAGACTGAGAGTTAATGCGATAGAGCACAGCAATCTGGCTTGCCTTGGCGCCGCCAATCAATAGCCCGCCAATAGACGCAGCAATTGCTTTCGCCTCAAGATCTTGGGTCTCGAAGTTTTCAATTTTTAGCGAGGCGCCACCACCGCGAACAGATTCGAGCGCAGCCATGGTTTGGTTTTGGGCTACGACCTTGTTCGCTGCCAAGATAATCGGCTCGACGCTGCGATAATTTTTGGTCAATTCGACAACGTTCGCATCGAGATATCGAGAAGAAAAGCTGTGCATAAACTCACTTGTTGCGCCGGCAAAGGTATAAATGGTTTGGTTCGGGTCGCCCACTGCGCAGATGTCGCTGTGATCACCAAGCCAAACATCTAATAGTTCTTGCTGCAGTTTCGAAATATCTTGATACTCGTCGACTGTGAAAAATCGATATTGTTGCTGAACGTGATTTAGGGCTCGGGGCTCTGCCCGCAACATTCCCAAGGTCAAAATCAAAACGTCTTCCCAGTCAACCTGACCAGCAGAAATTTTTAGGTCTTCGTATTTTTGCTGAACGCTCAGCGCAACTGACGAAGACAACGTCGAAAGCGGCGGCCTGGTTGAAATCAGGTCGGCGTATTCATCGAGTGAAAGCATGTTGCATTTGCGCCATTCGATTTCTGCCGCCAAATCGCGAACAGTATTAGCGTCTAAACGAAGCTTCAACGCCTCGCCCGCCTTGCTAATCAGGTTCGCCTTCGACTCAATCACGCGGGGTGCGTTCATCGAATAAAACTGTTGCCAAAAATAGTCGACTTGAGCCAGAGCTGCGGCGTGAAAAGTTTTCACATTCACAGAACCTGCATCAAGCGCTCTCAACCGTGCCCGCAGTTCACCGGCTGCACGGTTTGTATATGTGAGTGCAAGAATTCTGTTTTCGGTGAAGTCGCCAAGAGCAATGCCATAGGCAATGCGGTGTGTGATTGTGCGCGTCTTGCCTGTGCCTGCGCCAGCCAAAATCAATGTCGGGCCATGCAACGACATGGCCGCTTCGCGCTGTTGTTCATCTAGCGCTTCAAGGATTTGCTCGGCGGCCAGTGGCATCAGCGATCGCCAGACTTGCCGTGCGTGCCCTCGCTAGCGCTGATCAGTTGGCCGCCATACCAGTGTTCGATCAACGACCTGGCAATTGAAATACGGTTGGGCAACAAAATTTCGGCGGCCTCTGCAGCGAGCTCAGCGCGGCTAAACCAGCGCAGTCGAACGATTTCAACACCATCTGGTTTGATTGTTTGACCAGTCGCCGCGAGATCTACCTTTGCCGTGAAACCGAGCATCAGCGAGTATGGGAAAGGCCACGATTGACTTGCCAAATATGTTGGCTCGGTGACCAATAGGCCAGATCGGAAGAGCACACGTCTGAACTCCAGTCACGGCACAACATCTCGTATGCCGTCTTCTGCTTGAAAAGGGGGGGGGGGG
>CAINTU010000031.1 GCA_903853515.1 uncultured Micrococcales bacterium
CATTCAACCAGTCTGTTAAAGACGGTCTAGACAAGGCAGCCAAGGATCTTGGCGTCAGCATCAAGACCGCAGAGTCAAAGAGCTCGACTGACTTCGCACCGAACCTACAGCAGATGGTTGACGCCAAGTGTGGCATCATCATCGCCGTTGGTTTCAACTTGGTTGACGCAGTTAACAAAGCTGCAGAAGCCAACCCAACAATGAACTTCGTAACCGTTGATGGTTGGAGCAACAAGGCAACCAACCTAAAGCCGGTTAACTATGCAACCGCACAGTCGAGCTACCTAGCTGGTTACCTAGCTGCTGGTTACTCAACTACCAAGGTTGTTGGCGTTTATGGCGGTATGCAGATTTCATCTGTTACCGACTACATGAGCGGTTTCTATTACGGCGCTGAGTCATGGGGTGCCGAAAACGGCAAGACCGTCAAGGTTGTCGGTTGGAACCCTAAGACCAACAAGGGTGACTTCATGGGTGACTTCGTGCCTAACAGCGCGACCTCAAAGTCGATTGCAGCAGCTCAGATTAAAGCCGGCGCTGACGTAATCATGCCTGTTGCTGGTGACCAGTTCGGTGCCGTTTCTTCGGCAATCACCGATGCAGGCACCAACGGCGTAATGATCGGTGTTGACAAGAACATCGCTGTTACCTCGCCAGAATATGCCAAGTGGACCATCACTTCAGTTGAGAAGCGCATGACCCAGGCTGTTTATGACATCGTCAAGGGCGTTCACGATGGCACCCCGTTCTCGGGTACCCCATACGTTGGCACCTTGGCTAACGACGGCACCGGACTATCAAGCTTCGGCGCTTTCGACAGCAAGATTGACTCAGCTTTGAAGACTCGTCTAACCGAGATTCAGGCTTCGATCATCGCTGGCACCACCGACCCGCTAAAGGTCAACAAGAAGTAGTCTTCGACTCTTTCTAAATAGAAGCTGCCCAGGCCTAGGTCTGGGCAGCTTTTTAGTTTTTAACATGCTTGCTCGTTGGCGCGCAGAGAAGGTCATGAGCGGGCCTTGGCCGAATATCGACCTGTTGTTTTCGATTAGATTAGAGGCACGGTAACAAAGGAGTTGGGCTTATGAAGCTCGAGCTGCGTGGCATCACCAAGCGTTTTGGTTCGCTGGTTGCCAACGACAAAATCAGTTTGGTTGTTGAACCTGGCGAAATTCATTCGCTGCTTGGTGAAAACGGCGCAGGCAAATCGACATTGATGAATGTGCTCTATGGGCTTTATCAAGCCGACGAGGGCAGCATTTTGCTCGATGGTGTTGAGCAACATTTTGCTGGCCCAGGCGATGCTATGGCTGCCGGCATCGGCATGGTGCATCAGCACTTCATGCTTATTCCTGTTTTTACTGTCGCCGAAAACGTAGTGCTTGGGCACGAACCAACCGGTTTTGCTGGCCGCATCGATTTGGCTGCAGCACGCAAGCTCGTGCGCGAAATCTCTGACCGCTTTGGCTTCGATGTTGACCCCGACGCCAAGATTCAAGACCTTCCTGTTGGCGTGCAGCAACGAGTCGAGATCATCAAATCCTTGGCTCGAAACGCAAAAGTTTTAGTGCTCGATGAGCCAACCGCGGTTTTGACTCCGCAAGAAACCGACGAGTTGATGCTGATCATGAAGGGCCTTGCCAAAGCGGGCACATCGATCATTTTTATTACGCACAAGTTGCGCGAAGTTCAGGCCGTTGCCGACAAGATCACTGTCATTCGACTCGGCAAGGTTGTCGCCTCGCCATCACCGCGCTCATCTGCCAGCGAACTTGCGACCCTTATGGTTGGCCGCGAGGTCGAACTGCAGGTAAAGCACGGCAAAGCAAAGCTTGGTGCAGAATCTTTAGCCATCAAAAATCTGAGTGTGCTGAGCGACCGCAAACAGCTTGCCGTCGATGACGTTAGCTTCACTGTGCAAGATGGCGAAGTGCTTGCCATCGCTGGTGTGCAGGGCAACGGTCAGACCGAACTTGCCGAAGCGATTCTTGGTGTTCGAGCCATCGAGTCGGGCAGCATTGCCATCAGCGGCAACGACATCACCAAATCAACCGTGGCGCAGGCGCTAGATGCCGGTCTTGGCTTCGTGCCAGAAGATCGCAAAAAAGATGGCTTAGTCGGCAAGTTCTCGATTGCCGAGAACCTGATGCTAGACGGCTCGCATGTTCGCCCATTCGCCAACGGCATTTGGATCGACTTTGAAAATCGCGACCGCATTGCCGACGAACTGATTGCCGAATACGACATTCGCACGCCAAGCAAAAATACTTTTGCAGAAAACCTATCTGGCGGCAATCAACAAAAAGTTGTTGTGGCTCGCGAACTTAGCCGAGACCTAAAGGTTTTGGTCGCATCACAGCCAACCCGCGGTGTCGATGTTGGTTCAATCGAATTTATTCACGAACGAATTATGCAAACCCGCGCGGCAGGCAAAGCGGTGCTAATCATTTCGACCGAACTAGATGAGGTGCTGGCACTTGCCGACCGAATCGCCGTGATGTATCGCGGTCGAATTGTGGGCATTGTGCCGGGCGATACTTCGCGCGAAAAGCTAGGCAAGATGATGGCAGGTATTTCAGCATGAGCAAAAAACTAGAAGCACAAGAAGCCGCGCCAGAGTCGATGAGCCGTTTTGAGAAGGCTCTGAACGAGATTATGGTTGGCGACGGGTTGCGAACCGGCCTCTCGATTTTGCTTGGCTTTGTGGTTGGCGCAATTTTTATGGTCGTTTTCAACCCAGATGTTGACTATGCATTCTCGAACTCGCCTGGCGACATACTGCCGGCAATTGGCAACACCATCGGTGCCGGTTATGGGGCGCTCTTTCAAGGCGCGATCTTCAACCCATCAGCCGGTGACTTTGTCGGCATGATTTCGCCCCTGACGCAGACGCTGCAACTCTCGGCGCCACTTATTTTGGCTGGCCTCGGTGTTGGTCTTGGTTTCAGGCTCGGGCTTTTCAACATCGGTGCTGGCGGCCAGATCATGATGGGTCTCGGTGGCGCAATTTGGGTTTCAACGCGAATGAGCATGCCACCTGTGATTCACATGTTGGCTGCAGTATTGGCCGCGATGGTTTTCGCTGCGGTGTGGGGTGCGATTGTTGGTTTTCTAAAAGCCCGCACCGGCGCCAACGAAGTGATCGTGACAATCATGCTGAACTATGTTGCGCTCTACCTTTTGACCTTTATGTTGCGCGAGCCATATTTGCTTTTGGCAAAGGGTAGCCCAGGCACACCAAAATCTGACGCGCCTGCAGCCACGGCAACCTTGCCAAAACTGCTCGGCGACCAATTCTCGCTAAACCTAGGATTCGTCTTTGCGCTGATTGGCGTGCTCGTCTTTTGGTTGTTGATTGAGCGCAGCACGATTGGCTTTAGATACCGAATGATCGGCCTTAACGACTCGGCAGCTAGATCGGCAGGCATCAACGTTGAGCGCACCTACATCGCCGCCATGGCTGTGTCGGCAGCGTTTGCGGGTCTCGCGGCAGCGAACCAAGCCCTTGGCCTCGGTGATGGCATCACGCCTTCGGTCGAAGCTGGCATTGGCTTCGATGCCATCACGGTCGCACTGCTCGGTGGTTCTCGTGCCGGCGGCATTTTGTTGGCTGGCTTGCTGTTCGGCGCTTTCGAGGCCGGCAAGCCGGCGATGCAGTTCAATGGCGTGTCACCTGAGGTACTCGGCGTAATCCAAGCGTTCATCGTCTTGTTTATTGCGGCGCCACCGCTGATTCGCGCAATTTTTAGATTGCCTAGCCCAACCGAAAAGCAGCTGGCCGAAAAAGCGGCCGCTGCCGAAGCAAAGCGTCAGGCTTCGAATGCCAGACTCAAGAAATTCTTCAGCAGAAAGGGCGCGAACTAATGAGCAAGCAAGAAATTTTGCCAGGCCAATTTTCGCAAGCCGAAGTCAAGGCGAGCTTCAAGCCGATTTATGTGATGTCGGTCATCGCAATTGTTGTGCTTGTCTTCTTTGGTTTTCTGGGCCGCAATGCTTTGGTTGCGTTTCAAGTCAACGACAAGATGCCTGGCGTCGGGCAAATCAGTGTTCCTGACTGGGTGATTAACTCGTCAACCCTTGGCACAATTTTTGGCGCGCTGTTGGTGTTGATTGCTCTAGCTGCCTCGTTTATGGTTCGAGCCAAACGAGCTGTGCCAATGTGGTTGAATCTGGTCTTTGGTCTAATCGCCGTGGTTACGCTTCTTGGCTGGTTGGCTGCTGGCAACAACGTGCCGGTAGCATTCTTGCTCAATCAGGCACTTGGCTTGTCGGTGCCAATTATTTTGGGTGGCATGGCTGGCGTCATGTCTGAACGCGTCGGCGTAGTCAACATCGCAATCGAAGGTCAACTTTTGACCGGCGCTTTTGTCGCCGCGGTCGTCGGCACCACAACCGGCAATCTGTGGATCGGTTTAGTCGCTGCCATGATTGCATCGGCGTTGCTTTCGATGAGCCTTGCCTCGCTGTCGATCAAATACCTCGTTGATCAGATCATCATCGGTGTTTTGTTGAACGTGCTGGTTGTTGGTGTCACCAACTTTTTGTATTACTCGTGGCTCACGCAAGACAGTCAGCACCTGAATTTTCCGGGTACTTTTCCGATTGTCGCAATCCCTGGGCTTTCGCAGTTGCCAATCATTGGCCCTGCACTTTTCGATAACCGCGTGACCGTTTATTTGACGCTGATTATTGTGCCAG
>CAINTU010000032.1 GCA_903853515.1 uncultured Micrococcales bacterium
CCGGCAACCAAGCATCTGCCCGCAAACTGTGGTCTCGTAATAACTTCTGAACGGGGTCATGCACTAGGGCGGGTGACAGCAGACCACAAAGTCAAGTTGGTGCGTGGTGATCGCGATGTTTTTGGCGTGCACGGCCGCTCGGCCGAGCAGCGTTTGGCAATCGATCTTTTGCTCGATCCAGAGATTGGCATCGTCTCGATGGGTGGCCGGGCTGGAACCGGCAAATCTGCACTCGCACTTTGTGCTGCGCTCGAGGCAGTGCTCGAACGCAGGGCTCACAAAAAGATCATGGTGTTTCGCCCACTTTATGCCGTTGGCGGCCAAGAGCTTGGCTATTTGCCTGGCAGCGAGGCCGAGAAGATGAATCCATGGGCTCAGGCGGTCTTTGACACCCTTGGCGCGTTGGTGTCGAAAGAAGTTATAGAAGAGGTGACCGCTCGCGGAATTCTCGAGGTGTTGCCGCTGACCCATATTCGCGGACGTTCGCTGCATGACACTTTTGTTATCGTCGATGAAGCTCAATCGCTCGAGCGAAACGTTTTGCTCACAGTGCTTAGTCGAATTGGTCAGAACTCGCGAGTGGTATTGACTCACGATGTCGCCCAACGCGATAACCTGCGAGTCGGTCGGCATGACGGTGTCGCCGCAGTGATTGAGGCGTTAAAGGGCCAAAGCCTTTTTGCACATATCACTCTGACTCGAAGCGAGCGCTCTGCAATTGCTGACATGGTGACCAGCCTGCTCGATAACTAAAACATCAACTAGGCCCATGGCAAATCTGTGCATAACTTATGCACGAGTGAGCCTCGTTGTCTTAGGCTCTCGCAATGCCCGCAATCAAGACCACTGCCGCCGTCATCGCTTTGTTGCCGGCGGCATATTTGCTTGCAATAGCTTGGCCGCTTGTGCGCATAGATTGGCGCGAACATCGATTGCCGAATCGATTTACTTATCCTGGCCTGATCGCCGGGGTTGTTTGCGAATTTGCTGCGTCGGCAATTAGTTGGCAGTGGTGGCGTTTTGCAATTGGTGTGGCATTGACTTTGTTGCTTTTAGCCGCGGGTGTGTTTGGTAATCATTTTGACCTTTTTGGCATGGGTGATGTGAAACTTGCCGGCGCGATCGCGCTAGCGCTTGCCTGGTTCAATCCGCTGCTACCGTTGGTCGCGCTTTTGGCGGCAACCAGTGTCGCCGCCGCCATTTCGATGTGGCTAGTTTTTCGTGGCACGGCCAAACTGAATTCGGCGATACCCTTGGGGCCCTATTTGTTGCTGGGGCTTTTGCTCGCGGTTGTCTGGCTGTGCGCCCAGCCGGGCTCGCTAACGCCTGCCTAAAACAGTGCAGGCGCCACCGAGCTATTCGGCTGGGTGTGTCATCGACAAAACGTCTAACGCCTTGTCTAGTTGCTCGAGAGTCAGTTTCTCACCATCGACATAGCCGAGCTCAATCGTTGCTTCACGAACCGTCAGGCCTTTTGCCACTGAGTGCTTGGCTATCTTGGCTGCGGCTTCATAGCCGATGTATTTATTCAATGGCGTAACAATCGACGGGCTTGATTCAGCAAGTGCTCGTGCGCGCTCTTCGTTTGCCTCGAGACCGACCACAGTCTTATCTGCGAGCAATCGAAGCGAGTTTGACATCAGGCGAATCGACTCGAGCAGTGCGTTGCCCATCACCGGAATAGCGACGTTTAGTTCGAAGCTGCCGCTTGCGCCGGCCCAGGCCACGGTGGCATCGTTGCCGATAACGCGCGCGCAAACCATCAAAACTGCTTCAGGAATAACCGGATTCACCTTGCCTGGCATGATCGATGAACCTGGTTGCAAATCTGGGATTGCTAGCTCGCCAAGGCCAGTGTTCGGGCCAGAACCCATCCAACGAAGATCGTTGGCAATCTTTGTGACCGAAACCACGATTGTGCGCAGTGCACCTGATGCTTCAACCAATCCATCGCGCGCACCCTGTGCTTCGAAGTGGTTGCGCGCTTCGGTGATCGGCAGGGCAGTGGCGGCAGCAAGTAGGCGAATAACTTCTTGTGGGAATCCCTTTGGCGTGTTGATGCCTGTGCCCACGGCGGTGCCACCGAGGGGCACTTCAGCGGTGCGACCGATGGCGGCTTGAACACGTTCGATGCCATAACGAATCTGCGCAGCATAGCCACCGAATTCTTGGCCAAGGGTTACCGGGGTCGCGTCCATCAAGTGCGTGCGGCCGGCCTTGACGACTTTGGCCCACAGTTTGGCCTTGTCTTCGAGAGCAGAGGCAAGGTGGTCAAGAGCAGGCAGCAGATCGTGAATCAGCGCAGAGGTGACAGCCAAGTGCACCGAGGTGGGGAACACATCGTTTGAAGATTGCGAAGCATTCACATGGTCATTCGGGTGCACCTTTGAGCCGAGCTTGGCGGTGGCTAGGTTTGCCAACACTTCGTTCATGTTCATGTTTGAGCTGGTGCCTGAACCGGTTTGAAAAATGTCAATCGGAAACTCGTTGTCGTGCTTGCCCGCAATAACTTGGTCAGCAGCAAAACTGATTGCATCGGCAATCGATGAGTCAAGAACGCCTAGCTTGGCATTAGCCTGGGCGGCAGCTTTTTTAATCTGGGCAAGGGCTGCAATGTGTGCTCGCTCTAGGGTTGTGCCGCTAATCGGAAAATTCTCAACAGCTCGCTGAGTTTGCGCGCTATAGAGTGCGTCTGCAGGAACCTTAACTTCACCCATGGTGTCGTGTTCGATGCGGTATTCCAATGTCGTGCCTTTCAGAGGGTTGCTTTTTGAAACTTTAGTTTTATTTGATGTCGCCGACGACCACGATGTCGTGCACTTCACCCGAACTGAGTCGGTAGTTTGCGCCAACAACAGCCAGCTTGCCTTCTTGCACACGCTTGGCAATCAAAGCAGAACGACTCAGCATTTCTTCGATCGTGTCGCGCACGTGCGCATCGGTAATCTCATCGATTTCGTGCTTGCCCTGTGCCTGTGCCGCAAGCACCGTCGGCATGATTCGTTCGACTAAGTTGTGAATGAATTCGCCGTCAGAAACTAGGTTGCCCTGACTCGAATTTATGGTGGCTCGAATCGCGCCACATTCGTCGTGACCGAGCACAAGGATTAGTGGCACACCCAAAACTTCGACCGAAAACTCAAGTGACCCA
>CAINTU010000033.1 GCA_903853515.1 uncultured Micrococcales bacterium
CGCGTTGTTCAGCGAATCAACCGCTCGCGTGCTTGTTTCGGTTGGTCGCGAAGACGACGTCAAGTTCGCTGGTCTTTGCGAGGCTCGAGGCATTTCGGTTTTGCGAATCGGTGTGACCGATGGTGTTGGTGCTGAAGCCAACCTTGAAATCCAGGATGTCGCCAACTGGCAACTCAGCGATTTGCGCGCGGCACACAGCGCAACCTTGCCTGAACTATTCGGCTAGAGATTTTGAGGCGAGGCTTTTTAGATCGCTAGGCGTTTGGTTGATTAGTTAGAAATTTTCTGGCTGCTGCAACGCGCACGTTTTGTTTGCTCGCGTCATCTAATCCGAGGGCTTTCAAAGTTCTTGTGACCGCCGATTCTGTGGCCGCAAGCGAGCGCCCGCGAATCTCGGCAATTTGCACGTTGGTTTTGCCTTCGCTGATTAGACGCAAAACCTGCACCTGCGTGTTTGAAAGTTGAGCGAACGGGCGGTCAACCGAGCGGTCGTGCCTAAAGCTGCTGATGTCGCGTTCGTGGAGCACCGCTTCGAGCGCCTCTAGCAAAACGGTTTCGTTCGCCCCGCCAGCCAAAGCCAAGCTGCTCGACGAGATAGCCGATCGCATTCGTGAAGCCTTGAGTGCTCAGGCCGAACAGGTGGATTTGCTTAAGTTATCTGACGAGTTGCAAGAATTCTGGCAAGGGCCCTGCCAGGTTGATTTTTCGATTGACGATGAGGTCAGCCTTACTCTCGAGTTAGACAAAATTGCTCAGACTGTCGCTTGGGATGTCATTAAAGAGGCTTGCACTAACGCCATTCGTCACGGAAAAGCCAGTTCTGTGACTATCGCCTTGAAATTGCTTGGTTCAGACGCCCTAGGCATCAGTGTTCGAAACAATGGGTTGGCCATAGATTCAGGTGGTGAGATTCTGGCCATGGATGCCCCTCGCGGGCTAGGGTCGAAGCTGCTTGATTCGGTCAGCGTCTCTTGGTCGCTAACTAAGACCACGTCTGCAGGCGGGGCGAACGAAACCGTTTTGGCGGCGCGGCTGCCGATTGAGCCTGCGCGTGGTTTGGCGCTAAGCGCCTAGGTCGCTTGCGTGTTTCACCGAAACACTTGCCATGAACTCACTCACTGCTGGTGAAACTTTAATGTGACCAGGTTCGATTGGGTTCAAGAGCGTTAGACCTTCGATTGTGGTGACTCGACTTAGCGCCACATATGTTTGCCCGTTATCGAATATTCTCTTGGGATCAAAAACAACTTTGTCATAGGTTGCGCCTTGAGACTTGTGCACAGTCAGCGCCCATGCGGCTCTAAGTGGAATCTGAGTAAAGGTGGCGATTTTCTTAGGCTCAAGGGCTTCAACTGTGTTGCCTGCTTCGCCTTTGCGTTGAACTTGGTCATGCCGAATCAAATCCCAGTTTGATGGTGCCACCAGATAGGTCTCATCTTTGCCGATGGCGACTCGAACTTGAGTGAGATCTTCGCTAAAGCCTTTGACTATGCCCAAAGTGCCGTTTACCCAGCGAGGAACCGTTTTTCCGTTTTTAATCACCGTGCTTTGGTCATCGTTTTTAATGAACATTACCTGGGCACCAACTTTTAGAGTTAGTGTGCGTTCGGCTGGCAA
>CAINTU010000034.1 GCA_903853515.1 uncultured Micrococcales bacterium
CTTAAGCCTCAATCTGTTGTTACGCAATAAGTAGTCTGTTCGCAAATTTTACCCGCATTTGCCTCGGGTAAACTTGTGTCATGTTTGAACCCCGCGCGCAAGCGTTGCTAGATGCAATCCGCTCGCGCGTGGTGATTGCCGATGGTGCAATGGGCACGATGCTGCAGGCCGCAAATCCGACCCTCGACGATTTTCAAGGCTTCGAGGGCTGCAACGAGATCTTGAACGTCACTCGACCCGAGCTAGTGCGGGGCATCCATGCCGAATATTTGCGAGCGGGCAGCGAAGCAATCGAAACCAACACCTTTGGCGCGAATTTTGCCAATTTAGGTGAATACCAAATCACCGAGCGAATCGAAGAACTTAGCTTTGCCGGCGCGCAAGCCGCCAGAGCCGCGGCAGATGAGTTCGCCACACCGACGAAACCTCGTTGGGTATTGGGATCAATCGGCCCCGGCACAAAGTTGCCAACCCTAGGGCACGAAAAGTATTCGACGCTTCGAGATGCCTACCTGCTGAATGCTAAAGGTTTGATTCTCGGTGGGGCAGACGCTCTGCTAATCGAGACAGTTCAAGATCTTTTGCAAGCCAAGGCAGCCATTGTGGGCGCAAAGCGCGCAATGAAAGAAATTGGCCAGAGCGTGCCGATTTTTGTTTCTGTGACAATCGAAACCACCGGCACAATGCTGCTTGGCAGCGAGATAGGCGCCGCGCTCACTGCAATTTCTGCTCTTGGTGTTGACGCTATAGGCCTCAACTGCGCCACTGGGCCCGACGAGATGAGCGAGCATGTTCGCTATCTTTCGCGCTTCAGTTCGCTGCCAATCGTTGTCATGCCAAACGCTGGTTTGCCAGTGCTCAACGCTCACGGCGCTGATTACCCTCTTGATGCCGCTGGATTGGCTAGAGCGCAATCGGCTTTTGTTTCAAACTTTGGCGTCGGACTAATTGGCGGTTGCTGCGGCACCACGCCAGCGCACATTGCAGCGCTGAGTGAAAGTTGCGCACAATTGACACCTGCTCGTGTCACCAAGACCGATGATCCCGGGCTTGCAAGTCTTTATCAGCACCAGCCATTTGATCAGACCATGACCTATCTTTCGATTGGCGAGCGCACCAATGCCAATGGCTCTAAGGCCTTTCGTGAGGCATTGCTTGCTGAAAACTGGGATGAAGCTCTCGAAATTGCGAAGTCTCAAACCCGCGAGGGTGCCCACGCACTCGATGTCTGCGTCGATTATGTTGGGCGCGATGGTGTTCGCGATACGCGTGAATTCGTTTCTCGACTGGCAACGGCAACTACGTTGCCGCTTGTGCTCGATTCAACCGAACCCGCAGTGTTAGCAGCTGGGCTCGAGTCGCTCGGTGGTCGCGCAATGGTCAATTCGGTTAATTACGAAGACGGCGATGGTCCGATATCTCGCTTTGCCAAAATCATGCCGCTTGTCAAAGAACACGGCGCAGCGGTTATCGCACTGACTATCGATGAATCGGGGCAGGCGAGAACCAAAGAGCACAAGCTCAGCGTTGCTCACCGTTTGATCGAAGACCTGACATTGAATTGGGGTCTTCGCCCTAGCGATATAACGGTTGACATGCTCACTTTTCCGATTGCCACCGGCCAAGACGAGACTAGAAGAGATGGCATTGAGACTCTCGAGGCCATTAGGGCGCTAAAGCTCTCGCATCCTGGTGTTCAAACAACCTTGGGCATTTCTAACATCTCATTCGGCCTGAACCCTGCTGCTAGGCACGCATTGAACTCGGTTTTTCTAAGCGAGGCAGTTAAGGCGGGTCTAAGTTCGGCGATTGTTCATTCGGCGAAAATAATGCCGCTAAGCCAAATCTTGCCAGAGCACATCGAAGCTTGCATGAACTTGATTTATGACAAGCGAGAATTTGAAGAAGCTGGCAATCTTGTCAAAGACCCGCTGGCTGACTTGTTGAACCTCTTTGCAGGAGTAGATGCAGCAGCCAACAAGATTTCTAGAGCCCAAGAATTGGCTGCCATGCCAATTGACCAGCGTTTGCAGCGACGCATCATCGATGGCGAAAAGAAGGGGCTAATCGAAGATCTGACCGAAGCTCTCAAGTCAATGAGCGCTCTAAGCATTATTAATGATCAGCTTCTGGTCGGAATGCAAACCGTTGGTGAGCTTTTCGGCTCAGGCCAAATGCAGTTACCGTTCGTTTTGCAGTCAGCCGAGGTCATGAAAACGGCAGTGGCTTATCTTGAACCACATCTTGAAAAAACAGATGACGTCGGCAAAGGCAAAATTCTTTTAGCCACCGTGCGCGGTGATGTGCACGACATCGGCAAAAACCTTGTTGAGATTATTCTCAGCAATAACGGTTTCGAAACTGTGAACCTCGGCATCAAGCAACCAATCGCCGAAATCATTCGGGCGGCCGAAGAACATCAGGTTGATGTAATCGGCATGAGCGGCTTATTGGTGAAATCAACGCAAATCATGCGTGAAAATCTCGAAGAACTCGAAGCAAGAGGGCTGGCTCAAAAGTGGCCAATAATCCTTGGCGGTGCAGCTCTGACCCGAGCCTTTGTTGAACAAGACCTTGCCGAAAATTTCGACGGCACCGTTAGATATGCCCGCGATGCCTTTGAAGGGCTAAGCCTGCTCGACACACTCGTGAGAATAAAACGCGGTGATGCGACCGCAATCTTGCCGCCACTCAAAAGGCGCATAGTCAAAAACAACAACCAGCTTGTGCAAACCGACCCGGCGTTGTTGCCAAAGCGCTCAGATGTCACAAGTGAAAACGATATTCCGGTTGCGCCATTCTGGGGCACAAAGGTCATCAAGGGCATTGCCCTTCGCGATTACGCCAGTTTTCTCGATGAGCGCGCAACTTTCATGGGGCAATGGGGTTTGAAGCCATCACGTCAACAAGATGGGGCAAGCTATCAAGAACTAGTTGACACCGAAGGTCGGCCAAGACTTCGAGCCTGGCTTGAACGGGCTCAGACCGAAGGCATCTTTGAAGCAGCGGTGGTTTACGGCTATTTGCCTGTTGTCTCTGATGGTGACGATGTGATTGTTTTGCATCACTCGGCCGAGAATTCAAGTGATGGCGGTTCTGGCGGTGAACCCGGCACAGAGCGTCTGCGTTTCAGCTTTCCTCGCCAGTTGCGCGATCGCCATCTGTGTCTTGCAGATTTCATCGCGGCCAAAGACTCTGGCAGGGTAGATGTGTTGCCGCTGCAACTTGTAACGATGGGGTCAAATGTTGCAAAAGTGACTGCGAAGCTTTATGAGGGTGGTGAATTCAGGGATTACCTTGAGTTGCACGGGCTTTCTGTTCAGTTGACTGAAGCCTTGGCCGAATTTTGGCAC
>CAINTU010000035.1 GCA_903853515.1 uncultured Micrococcales bacterium
TCGAGATCGGCTGGTTCAGCATCTCGGTGCCCTTGACCTTAACGCTGCCCGAAGTGCGAGCGTTGCCAGCCAATAGACCCATCAGACCCATTGCAGTGGTGCTCTTGCCCGAGCCAGACTCACCAACGATGGCCAAAACCTCGCCGGCATTGACTTCTAGATCCATGTCGATAACGGCTGGATACCAGACGCCATCAACCCAGAATTCAACATTGAAATCCTGGACGTTAAGGATTGGTTGTTTTGCAGTCGCCACTTTAGGCACCTTCCTTGGTTGTTGCTATTACAAGTTCTGAAATATTGATTCGGGTAGTCTTTGAAACATGACGAACATCTTCATCTATCGAGCCCGCAGCAGTTGGGTTTGGTGCATTGTGCTCTGGACTCTGCTGGCAGCAGTTCTGGTCTTCGAAATCGTTTATCACAGCTATAACCTGCTCGCCATTAGCGCCTTGAACGCCGTTGCAGCAGGTTACTTGAGCTACGTTTTGATTCTGCGCGCCAAGATTAGTTTCGCCGACGAAGGCATCGAGATCGAGAATCCATGGGTCAAGGTTTTCGTGGGCTACAACCTGGTCACCGACGTTGTGACTAGATACGCCTTCACTCTCAAAACCGACACCAAGGATTTCAGTTCTTGGGCCGCAGTTGCATCTAGCCGTGGTGTCGCCAAGCAACTCAGACCAACCGATCTGCTCGGAACCGGTCTTAACCCCAGAAATCCTCTGGCCCTGAGCGACAGCCCCCGCACCGATACCGGTCAGGCAGCCATCATCGCACTGCGTCGAATCGATGCAGCACGAATCGCAAACACAGGCACAAGCGAACTCAAGCGCAGCATTTGCTGGCTGCACGTCGCTTTGAGCGTTGGCAGCGCAGCAGTTCTGGCTTATAGTCTCTTGCACTAGTCAGTCTTTCTTAGGTTTTGACTTGGGCTTATTTGCCTGGGCGGGTCTTGGCAGCAACAAGCACAAAGTCTTTGCGCTTGATGCGACGGCGCTGACGTGGGTCAAACGCATCGCGCAAACCATCACCAATGAAGTTCACGCTTAGCGCGATGGCGATGATGAACGCACCTGGCCACCAGAACAACCATGGGCTATAAGTGAAAGAGTCTTGGTATTGGTTGATGATCAAACCAAGCGAAACGTCTGGCGCCTGAACACCGAGGCCAATGTAGCTAAGTGCTGTCTCGAGCAAAATTGCACCAGAGAGCGCAAGTGTGACCGAAACAATGATTACGCCGATTGCGTTTGGCAAGATGTGCTTGAAAATAATGCGGAAGTTTGACGCACCGGCAACGCGCGCTGCGTCAACAAACTCGCGTTCGCGCAGCGACAAGAACTCACCGCGAACTAGACGAGCGAGGCCAGTCCAGGCGAACACACCAAGCAAACAAGCCAAGACAAACACACCGAGGTTACCAACGCGGAACCCAATAACGGCACCGATCAAGATGGTTGGAATCGTGATGATGAAGTCGGTGAAACGCATCAAAACCGCATCAACCCAGCCACCAAAGAAGCCAGCGATCGCTCCGATTACAGTGCCGATGAAACCGCCCAAGAAACCGATAATGACCATAACCATCAACGAGATCTCGGTGCCACGGGTAACTAGCGCAAAGAAGTCACGACCAATGTTGTCTTGACCGAATGGGTGGTCAAGAGTTGGGCAACCCACTGCTTCACCACACAAAGTCGTGTCTGGCAAATCCAAGATTGTGTAGTGCCACCAACCCTGATAGTTGATTGGGTTGTGCTCGGTACCCAAGTGGATGCCTGAAGCGCTATAAACGAATAGCGTGATGGCAATTAGAAAGAACAGCGAAAAGACAGCAGGCTTGTGCTGAAAAAATCGCTTGCGAATGATTTGACCTTGACTAAGGCCCTCAGTCTCGCGGTTTGCAATGGCATTTTCGCCGACTGTTGTCGACTCAGCTTTATCTTTTTTTGATTTTTTGATCGCCATGATTATTTCTTTCCGATGCGAATGCGTGGGTCAAGAGCTGAATACAAAAGGTCGGCAGCAAGGTTGGCCATAACAGCCAAGAAGCTTGTCAAAACCAAGCCCCCCATAAACAGGTTTAGGTCTTGATTGCCGATGGCGTTGCGGAACAGGGTTCCCATGCCCTTCCAGCCGAACACCGATTCGGTGATGATTGCGCCACCAAGGATGCCCGCGATGTCGAAGGCAATCAAAGTTGTCAGCGGAATCATCGCATTGCGCATTGCGTGGCGCAAGATGACCTGGCGCTCGCCAAGACCCTTGGCGCGTGCTGTGCGAATGTAATCCATGTTTAGAACTTCGAGCAGGCTGCCGCGTGCATAGCGAACGTAACCTGCAAACGAAATCAAGGTAAGTGCCATAGTCGGCAAGGCCACGTGAGTGATGCCATCGAGGGTCTGAATCCAGAAGTCGTTGCTCATCAAAAGCGGGTTGCTGTCACCAATTGTTGGAATCGGGCGACGGTTGATTGCATCTGAGTTGAAGTACCCGTTCCACGACTGCATGATGCGGTCAACCAGCATGAAGAAGCCCGCAAACAGCGCTGTGAACATTGAAACGCGAATTACTGGCCCACGATCGACCTTGACATAGAACCAGCCCACTGCGAAGGCTATGGCCATTGACACGAGCCCAAGGCCCAAAATCATAAACGCGTTTGTGCTTGGGCCAGCCAAGAACTGAAAAGGATAGTAACTGACGATAGCGATGCCGGCAGTGGTGAGGCCAGCCTTTAGCGCACCGCGGTTTTCAAAACCGGTCAAAACATATGTCAACCCAACGGCAACACCGATAGACATAATGCCCACACCAACGATTGAAAGCTGCGGGTTCAATAGCCAGTTAGTCGAGCTAATGCCGAATAGCATCGCGCTGAAAAGCACGAAAGTGGCTGCCCAGGTTATCAGAACTCGGTTTCGTGTGCCAGAAACGAAGCCGGCAAAGACCACACCTAGAATTGCTGAAATTCCGATAATCCACTCAACTGGAATAGAAGCCTGAGGGTTGCCATTCGCGTCGGTGTGACCTAAGAAATCGTTGAAACCGATCGCCAAGTACTGCTTTAGCAGAACTGCAACCCAGAACACTGGCAGCGAGAAAAGCAAGAACGAGATAAAAGTCATTACATAGTCAAGGCGGCTGTACTGGCGAATAGCGCTGATGATACCGATTGTGATACCTAGAACGATTGCAGTGAAAGTTGCGCCTGTGACAAGGCGAAGAGTGACTGGGATTGCCGTTGCCATTTGAGAAATAACCGGTGAGGCGTCGCGCGACATGCCAAGGTCAAAGTGACCAGTCAAAAATCCAAGCACACCCTTGAGCCACAAGAAATAACGAGCTGGTGGTGGCACATCGAGCTGCAGCTCACGGGTAAGTGTCGCAATCAGATAACCCTTGTTAGGCGCGGTGCTCTCTGCAAGACCTGCAAGTGGGTCACCAGCATAGGCCTCGAGATTGTAGGCGATAAAACTCGAGCCAAACAAAATCAGCAGGGCTATAGAAATACGTCTTCCGATAAACGCGAGCACGTTGATCCATTCTCTAAAGGGCCTCTTCGACCGAACCTAAAAAAGTCTAATAGCAAACATCAGGTTGCTAGTTGATTACGGGGCTAAAAACTTGAGTGTTAAAGACTGATGGTGGTGGCTCTTTCGAACCACCACCATCAGTGAGGTGATTTTTAAATCGTTATGCCGTTAGGCAGTGCGATTTAGTAGTGCCAAGCGAAGTAGTTCCAAACGATGTTTGGAGTCAACGGAGCTGGCAATACACCCTGTAGCGACTTGTTGTACGAGATGACCTGTGGCCACTGGTACAAAGGTGCAGTTAGGGCGTTTGCGTTGATGATCTTCTCAGCAGCGAGGATGTGAGCGTTCACAGCCGCGTCAGTTGAGTCGGTCTCTAGCGCGTGCAACGCGGTGTCCATAGCTGGGTAGTTCCAACCGTAGTGGTTGTTCGAACCGTCGCTTAGGAAGTTGGCGTTGGTGCCGGTCTGAGCAATAGCGCTTGGTGACCATGCGAACATGAACACGTCTGAGCTGTTGTAGTTCAAGTGACTTGACCAACCAGCATCTGGAGTGCGTGACACGTTGAAGCCGGCCTTGGCCTCTTCAGCAGCAATCAGTGCGTTCTCGTCGATACGACGCGAGTTGTTCTTGAAGGTCATTGTGATGTCTACAACCGAGTTGCTTGCAGATGCACTTGGGTAGTACTTCTTGACTAGAGCAAGTGCCTGAGCAGTGCGCTGAGCCTGAGTACCTGTAGTAAGTGCAGCAATGCCGCTCGACTTGATCAGGGTTGCATATGCCTTCTGTGCAGGTAGCAAGAAGCTGCTGTTTAGCACGGTTGCGTTTGCAGTTGAACCTGGGTCGAAGATCTGTAGAACTTCTTTGTTAGCGATGTCTTGGCGAGGCAAAGCTAGCAAGAATGCCTTACGAAGATCGATTGCCTTCTGGCTGTTGCCAGCGAATGGACCGGTGTAGGTTGAACCACCAACAGCCGCCTGGGCATCTGTCAACGAGTTCGAAACACCAACACGAAGGTCAACGTGCTCGAAGGTCATCGTCGGTGCAACAACCGTGGTTGCGCCCGAGATGCCCTTTAGCTGCTGGTAAACAGCAGTCGAAGGCTGACCGTCATAGATGTCGATGTCGCCGTTGGCCAAGGCCTGAGCAGCAGGAGCACCATCTGCAACGAACTTGAAGACAACCGAGTTGATTGGGTTCGAAGTTGCTAGAGCTGGACCGCTGTTGTACTTGGCGTTGCGGCCCAAGATTACAGACTGGCTGTCAACAGCAGACTGCACGATGAAGCCACCGTTGCTGATTAGCAACAATGGGTTGGTCGAGCTGTTGATGTTGGTGATGTTGTACTTGTTCGACCAGATGTTACCGATCTTAGCCATAAGACCCTTGGCCCATGCGGTGGTGTCTGCATCGTAGCCATCTGGGTCAGCAGCTTCGGTGTCAACTGCAGCATAGAAAGCGTCTTCGAACTTACCCTTGGCAGAAATGTTTACCGAGGTCTTCTGAAGAGTCTTCTTGCCAGCAGCCATCAAAACCAAAGCGTGCACTGGTGCTGGGCCAGGGCCAAGCACCTGCCAGTCTGGCTGGTAGCTGTCGTAAGTAACAGTGACTGACATGCCGTCATCGCTAATGTCGTAAGCGTTGGCATTGACGTGGTTGTCAACAGTGCCACCGTAACCACCTGAGTTGAAGGCAGGAGTATCGGTGTCTGGGTTGCCCAGGCCGGCCTTCTTCGAGTAGTCGCTGCTTGAAAGCACCAAGCTGAGCAACAAGTCGTCAGCGTTGATTGGGGTGCCGTCTGACCAGACCTTGCCCTTTGCAACGGTGTAGGTAACCTCAAAGTCACCAGTGGTGTTCTTTGTGATCTTGTAAGAACCGAACTTGGTGTTCTTAACCAAGGCAGCCTTGTCGTTGTAGTAGTAGAAACCAAAGCCAGTTAGCGAACCGATGTCGGTGTTGGTAACTAGGTTGGTGTCTGGAGTACCGCTGTTAAGAGACGACATTGCAGTCGTCTCGTTGATAATCACAGTCGAGCGGACATCTGCCTGAGCCGGCGCCATGCTGAGACCAGCGACACCAAACGCAGAAGCTGCCAGCAGAGCAACGCTCTTGACTAGACCTTTCTTCATGTGTTTCTCCTTGTTATAGCGGCTCTAGAGCGGGTATGAGAACCAGCCCTTTTGCCTTGGGTGCTAAAACTCTACAACTTAAGACACCCACTAGATACCCCTTGTGCCCCAAATCGTTACATTTTGTAACATGCGTGAAACGCACGGATGAGTTACACATCCTTGGGGATCTGCGGCTGGCATTTCACTGCTAGATTTAGCAAACGCTCAGAAATGAGCTGGAATCGCTTTGATAGGGGAAGCCGGTGAGAATCCGGCGCTGTCTCGCAACCGTAAATCGATGATTTTTGGCCAAAAAGCCCGAAAATCAGGGGTGTTTGCCCAAATTGATGAGTCGGAATGCCTATCAAGACGATGACTCTATATAACCGTCGAGGTCTGCGGGTGGAGTCGAGTGAGAACTCGTCATCGCACAAAGATCGCAACCTAATAAAGGAATGCGATGAAATCATCAATCAGAAATAGCACTCTGGCCGGCATTTTGGCTCTGGCGCTGGCAGTCGGGCTAGGCTGGGCCGTTGGTCAGCTGGGCGCAGGCAACAAACTAGGTGCCGACCCAAACCCCAAAGCCACCGCCTTTTTGGCCTCAAAATTTGTGAATGGTCAATATCTAGAGGGATTAACCCCAGGCAAACCCGATTATGGTTTCTCGTTTGAAGGTCTGATTCAGCTGGCTGCTGCTGGCGGTCAAGACGCAGTCGTGAAAAGCGCCAGCAAGCATCTGGTGCTTGGCTATGCAGATTCGGCAGTCTTTCGAATCCCTGCTGAACTGTTAGATGCCGGTTGGGCCGGCAAATATCTATTCGTGGCCAAAGCTGTAGATAAAAAGCCCGATGGCATCGAAGGCATATGGTCAAAATACTTGCCAACTAGCAACAGTGGCACGACCCTAAACACATCAAGCGCATACACCTTTGACTATGCATGGTCGGTTTTGGGCTTGGCAGCATGGGCGCAATATGAAGGCGTCAATAATGTGGTTGGTGGATTGCTTGAGCTGCAACTCAAAGACGGCGGCTTCGGCTCATACCTGCCAGCCCCTGGTGCACCTGCGGTTAGCGCCGCCGACGGCACCGGCATCGCAATCATGGCGCTCGAGGCTGCGCGCGGTCACGGTGCCGATGACGCAAAAATCGACACAGCACTTTTGAAGGCAACCACTTGGTTGACTAAAAACGCTGTGAACGGCGATCACTTCGAGGCTTATGGCGCTGCCGATGTTAACGGCACCGAATACGCAATCATGGGCCTAGCTGCAGTTGGCGCAAAGACTGATTCATATGTGGCCTGGTTGCAGAAACAGGTTGTCGCAGGTTCTGGCATTTCGAGTGCCTATAGCGCTGGCAAGGCCGATTTATATGCCACCGCCCAAGGATTGCTTGCGTTGCGCGGACTGTCATACCTAAGCCTGCTGAAATAGGCAACCCACGATGACCAGAAGATTTGTGCGCGCGAGTTTGCTTGCGCTAATTGGGCTTGTTGCCATTGGCACTTGGCTGATTAGCGCGCACAAGTCGTCGCCTAACCAGGCGAGCACTGGCGCATCCACTTGGATTAATGGTGCATGTCACCAAGGCAATTTAATAGGCACAACTTTGGTTGTCGATTTTGGTGAAGCCAGCGGCAAAGACACGATCGTGCGCTGCGTGCAAAATTACTCGGGCAACTCATGGGCGTTGTTTGCAGCCGCTGGGTTAAAAGTGACGGGCACTTCGCAGTATCCGGTGGGCTTTGTTTGCAGAGTGAATGATGTGCCATCGGTTTCTGAACAGAACTGCGCAACCACACCAGATGCGGCAAGTGGCAGTTGGGCATTTTTTATCGGCTCGAGCGATTGGCAATATGCCCTTGCTGGTGCGAGCAGTTATCAAACCACCTGCGGTGGAGTTGAAGGCTGGCGGTTTGTTGCCCCAGCGCAACAGGTCGAGACCACTGCCCCACGTTTTGAGCCGCACGCATTTATCTGCGCTGGTTGATCAGCATGGGCGAAAAGATGCACCGACTTGGCTTTAGAAGAGTTTTTAGCGCGAGCAAAATTCACACCGGCAGTTGGTGGCTCTTGGCTTTGTGTTTGGCGATTGCCTCGGGGCTCACTCGAAATGCATTTGTATTGCTTGCAGTAATCGCATTTGCCCTAGCAGTCATCAAGTTTTGTCGCGAAAACGCGCCATGGTCGAGATCAATAAGTTTCTATTTGCGCCTTGGCGCGTTCGTGATTGCGGTTCGACTCGTTTTTCGCTTGGTTTTTAACTTTGCGGGATCCGCGCCAAATGATGTGCTTTTCACGCTGCCGAGTGTGAGCCTGAGTCTTGGCCTTGGCAATCAGGTCGTTTTGTTTGGCGATGTTTCAGCGTCATCGATGCTTGCTGCGCTTATCGATGGCCTGCGCCTGAGCGCAATCATCATTGCAATCGGTTTGGCTAATTCGCTTGCGAACCCCCGAAAGCTTTTGAAATCGACACCGTCAGCGCTTTATGAAATTGCCACCGCGCTATCGGTCGCCATCAACTTGGCGCCTCAGTTGATTGCCTCATTGCAGCGAGTGCGCAGAGCCCGCGGATTGCGCGGAGGTTCTTCTGGCTTAGGTTCGCTGCGCGGAATCGTGATTCCAGTCTTAGAAGACACCATAGAACAGTCGTTGCAGTTAGCTGCGAGCATGGATGCTAGGGGTTTTGGCCGAAAAGGTGAGCGCGGGCGGGGCGAAATCTTGTCGGCACGTTTGGCCGGATTCAGCGCCGTCGCCTTGAGCGGCATTGGCGTTTATTTGCTTTTGGCTGTCACCGGCAGCAGTGCACTTGCTCTTGGCCTTTTGGTTGGCGCACTTGGCTTAGGCGCGTTCACGGTCAAACTTTCGTCGCTTCGCAAAACTCGAAGCAAGTTTCGCCGTGAACTTTGGTTGCCAGCCAACTGGGTCATAGTCGCAATATCTGCGGCAGTTTTGGGTTGCGCGCTGACAGGGCGGTTCGCATGATCAAGACAAAAGACCTGACACTCGCCTATCTCGATGCCGAGAGCAAATTGGCAACCGAGAATCCTGTGCTCTCAAGAGTCAACGTGCAACTAGACGCGGGTGAATTCGTTTTGGTGTGCGGGCCAACCGGCAGCGGCAAATCATCCTTGTTGAAAGCCTTGAACGGTTTAGTGCCGCACTTCACCGGGGGAATCTTGACCGGCGAACTTTGGCTAGATGGCAAAGACATGACAGGCAGCCAACCTCATGACCTTGCCGAATTAGTTGGCTATGTGAATCAACAACCAGAGGGCTCGTTTGTCGCAGACACCGTGATAGATGAAATCGCCTATGGCCCAGAACAGCTAGGTATCGACCCTGCGTTGATTGCGTCGCGCATCGACGAAGTTGCAGAACGACTTGGCATCACAAATCTGCTTGAGTTGCCGCTGGCAAGTCTTTCGGGCGGCCAGCAGCAGCGAGTTGCAATTGCTGCGGCGCTGGCGAGCGGGCAAAAAATTCTTTTGCTAGATGAACCAACATCGGCGCTCGATATCGTTAGCGCTCGCGAGGTGGTAGCGCTTCTTCGAGATCTTGCGCATCAACACGGCATGACGGTGCTCTTGGCCGAACACCGAATCGGTCGAGTGGTTGGCGAAGTCGATTCTGTGCTCGTGGTGCATGGTGATGGCAGTGTCACAAAGAGCGCACCGAGTGCCGCTTTCAATGATGATCGCTTTGCTCCCCCAATTATTGAACTGGGATTAGCCATGGGCTGGAACCCGCTGCCGGTTGCAATGAAAGACGCCGCCGCACTTTGGGCAGCATCGCCGGCTGATTTTGCGCCGATAGTTCGCGACTCAAAACCCGGCGATGTGCTGCTGCGAGCCACTGATCTAGCAGTGAGATATGGTGCGACAAACGCAGTGTTGCCAACTTCGTTAGAAATACATTCGGGTGAAATAGTCGCCTTGATGGGTGAAAACGGGTCGGGCAAAACCAGCTTGCTTTGGGCCTTGCAGGGCTTAGGCGATGTTTCAGGCGGTGTGGTTGAAATCAAGAACCATCAATCGCCTTCCACGTGGTCAGATACCAAAAAACTCAATAACCTCGCTCGATTAGCTGCCATAAACATGGTGCCGCAGCGCGCCGCAGACTTGCTGTTTCTAAACACCGTCTCAGAAGAGTTGGCCGAATCAGATCGTTTTGCCAGTGTTCAAGAAGGCACCACCGGTGCTTTGCTAAGTGCAATCGCTGGTCGACTGAATCCGAGTGCGCATCCCAGGGATTTATCTGCCGGCCAACAGCTTGCGTTAGTGCTTGCAGTGCAGCTCGCCAAAGGTGCACAGGTGTTGCTGCTCGATGAACCAACGCGAGGTCTTGACTATTCGTCAAAACGAAAATTGGCGAAACAATTGCAGATTCTGCGTGAGCAGGGTCGTGGCGTTTTGGTTGCCTCACACGATATTGAATTTGTTGCGATGGTTGCTGATCGAGTGCTCGTAATGCAGGCGGGCCAAATAGCTGAATCTGCACCACTTGAGATCGCTCTGGGTTGCGGTGCACAGTTGGCGTCGCAGCTGGCTGAAATCTCGAATGCGCCTCAACTAATCACAATTTCACAGTTGGTGATGCGCTGATGGCTAGAGAATTTTTTGTGGCAAAAATGATATCTCGCTTGAGCATCTGCTTGGCGGCGTTATCGAGTGTGCTCGTGTTTTGTTGGCCACTTTTTTTAGGCAGAGCAAATGCCAACGAATCGCAAGTGGCCCAGACGGTTTTTATTTTGCTGATGCCGCTGTTGCTGATCTTGCTTTTAGTTGAATTTGCAACTGGTGAAATCGGCTCGAAGCAACTGGCGATTCTCGGGGTGCTAATTGCTCTGAACGCTGTCATTAGGTTATTGGGCGCTGGCACAGCAGGCATCGAAACCGCATTCTTTTTGATTATTATCGGCGCCTATGTTTTTGGATCGAGCTTTGGATTCATTCTTGGTTCAGGGTCACTTTTTGTCTCAGCGCTGCTTTCGGGTGGCGTGGGCCCATGGTTGCCTTTTCAAATGATGGCAGCTGGTTTGGTGGGTCTTGGCGCTGGCACATTGTGGCGAGCACGCGGTCGCTTGGCGCAAATTGCAATTTTGATCGCCTATGCGATTGTTGCCGCATTTTTCTATGGCGCACTAATGACGATGTGGAACTGGCCATTTTTGGCTGGGCTTGGCACGACACTGAGTTTTGTGCCTGGCGCATCAATAGTGAGCAACTTGCAGCGATTTATTCAATACGAGATTCTTACCGGTGGATTGCTCTGGGATTTGGGCCGGGCGATTACGACCAGCGCGCTTATCGCGTTAACGGCACCGGCCCTGCTCACAAGCCTGAGAAGGGCTGCGAACAGGGCCGGTATCGCTCGCCGCAAGGGCGAATAATATTTATTATCTAACTGCGGTTGCGATTTAGAGGCTTGGGTAGATTGCCAAGAGAATGGTCAAAACCAAAGGTGCGACAAATAGTGGCAAGCCCATCTTGTAGGTGTACTTGAATTCTTTGCGAACGATGTGAGTCAAGTTAGCCAAGAACATGATCGTTGCTAGGCCAGCAGCAGCTGCTACGCCTAGAGCCAAAGACCAGCTGAGACCGAAGGCCTGAGCACCAAGAGGACCGGCGATAACACCGATTGCACCTAGCAACTCGGCAGCGCCGATGAACTTTGATGTGCCCTTAGGGAACTTGGCGATCCAGCCGTATCCATTCGCCAACAATGTTGCAGCTGGGGTGCGCAGCTTGCCCATGCCGGCTTTATAGAAAGCGAAAGCGGTGTAGGCGCTTAGAAGCCAGGCGATGACGATAATTGTGATTTGCATTTGGTGCCTTTCAAATAGTGAGGTCGTTGTTTAGACTTGTATTAGTAAAGCACCACTTGACTAATTTAGTCAAGTACCCCTTTACTAATGCACGGTGTGTCGCAGTAAGGCAAATTGGGCAACCAAGCAACTAGACCAGAAAGGCAAGGCGATGGAAGTCAAAGTGCACGCTGAACGCACTGCCTCAGGGTGGAGTGCTGAAGTAGCAGGCCCCGACGGTTTCACGGTGACAGCTCGCCGCCTAGACCAGTGCAAAGACCTCGTAGCCGAGAGAATCAAGACACTAGCCGAACAAGCCGGCAACGCAGAAGTCTGCGATGTGGTTGTGCGCGTAGATGCAGAACTGCCAGGCATCATCTGTGATCTAGAAGCTGCCAAGATCAAAATGCAAGAGGCACAAAAAATGCAAGACGAAGCATCAGCAGAAATTCGCTCGGTGGTCACTCGAATGCGCGACGAAGGGCTAACCATGCGCGACATCGCAGTTTTGCTCGGTGTTTCACCGCAACGTGTCGCCCAGTTGCTTGGCTAAAGATATTCAGAGCTGGCTGGTTTAGCCCAAAGCAAGTTGACTATTTGACGGTCAACATTGGAATAATCGCACCAGCAAACACTTGCCAAGCCAACCAGCTTTTTGCAACAAAGCTCAAAGTGATATAAACACGCTCGCCAAACATATAGTCAGCCCACTTGCCCACCTTGCGATACTGCAAAGCTTGGTTGACGGCAAAAGTGTTGAAAGCAATAAACATGCTGACGATAATGCCGACCACGAATGATGGCACCTGCTCGCCCATCGTCTTGCCCGGTTGCATCAGGCCGATAAAAATGATGATCCATGGCACAGAACCGGTCATGCAACCCATGATGAATGGCAAGGCTTTGCGATTGCCCGGCTTCTCATATTTTTCTTGCAATGCACCGAACAAAATCATGCTTGCGTTTACGGCAAAAATTGCGATCAACGATGCAAAGTTGCTGAAGCCCGTCAAAAGCGCGATGCCAACAATCATGATTGATGAGCTGAGCGAATATTCAGTCCATCTGAAATAGTTGTGATTTGCCTTGAGCCCCGCAAAATAGCGAGCCTTGAACCACGGCGAAATAATCAAGAAGTGAAAGAAAGCTGAAAGCAGCAAAAATGAGATCATCGTCCAGCCCAGGTTCAAGCTAAACAGCACAACATGGTCGCGTGGTGCCTCAACACCAGGGGCACTTGTCATATAGTTCGCATCGACTGCAAAATCTGGTTGACGGTCAAGTCGAAACAACACCGTCGAAAGGCCGATTGCAACCAGCAGATGCAAGATTCCGGCACTTAGGTTGTAACGAGTCAAGCCCTTTTCAGAAACCTTGCGAGTTAGCTTTGCAGCCTTCTTTGTAGCATTTGCCATTTTGTTTCGTCTTTCGTTTGTTGTTTGGTGTCGAAGAACTAGAAAGCGAGCTGCTCAGCTGTTTGAGTCTGAGCCTTGCGCCCCGGTAGTTGACAGTTGCCGAAGTTGTCGTTTTGCTCGTTGACGAGATTCTCTGCGTCGATGGTGTGCCCGCCCCAGGTATACCCGGTGGTAGAGTGGGCATCCTTGATTAAAGTAACGTCATAGCCACGCTCGAGAGCGGCGTGAGTTGTATGGCGAACACAGTTGTTGGTCTGCATGCCACAAATGTAAAGGTGTGCGATTTTGTGCTCTTTGAGCAGGTCATCAAGATTGGTCGCCTCGAAAGAGCTCGAATAGGTTTTGCGCACGTGTGGCTCGTCAGCATGTGGATCAAGCTGAGACACAATCTGCCAGCCTTCAGAATCGATAGGCATCTGCTCTTCTGAGTGCTGAACCCAAATAACTGGGATTCCGGCCGCGCGAGCCTTGCTCACGGCAACATTGATGTTTGCAAGAACTTGGTCGAGGTTATAGGCGCCTTCAGCGACACCGTTTTGAACGTCGATGACAACCAATGCCGCGGCACTGCGGTCAGCAAAAAGACTCATGGTTTCTATGCTAGCGAGAGTGTTGAGATAAATGTTGTTGGTTAAGTGCAGGCAAGTTAGTTGTCGGCAAGTTTTGCGATGGCTGCGCTTTGATCAGCAGTGAGCCCGTAAGTCACGCTTGTGGTGAACGTCGGGGTTGCGCCGCCTAGGTCGTTAATCTGACTAAATTTGCCAGCGGTTACAGTGAAATCTTGATTGCAAAGCTCTTGGCTGCCGTAGTGCGCGTGCCATGTATAAAAACCATCGCCGTTATCGTCAAGTATGAACTCGTTGGCAACACCCAACTTCTTTTGAAACTTGAGCGCGTTGATTGCGCCTTGATTCGAAAAAGCAGGGTCGCAAATTGTTGGGCCATTATCTGAATATGTGACTGCGAGCGAATAATTGCCTGCGGCATCAAGCTTGTATTCGGTGAAGACTCCGGTCGAATCGGCCTTCAATATCGCAGTCGTCGTATCTGCCAGATGCATAACAACGCCATCTTTCTTAGCAGCTTCGCATGATGCTACGGCTGCCTTGAAAAAGTCGAGTTGAGAAGTATTAGTAGCCAGTGGGTACTTCGCATCGAGCGCAGTAGCGCTCTCAGCAGTAGGCGAATTTGCCAAAACCATAAAGGCGGATCCAAGGCTCGCACCAACAATGAAACTTGCCAATACTGAGCCAACAAATACTGTGCGATAGTTCTTCATGCCAAAAGCCTAGAACACGACCGCAGCGAGATCTGGGTATCTTGATTGGAAGTACCCGCCCCATTGGCTAGGTTGGATGAAATCATTCGAAAGGGCCGGAATCGAACCTGCTATGCCGATTGAACCAGAAAATGTGTAGGTCGGCACCAACCAAAGTTGGTCGGCATCATCAGATATCGCCCCTACAGAGAGCGTTGCCTTGTCTACATTGAAGATACAAGGTTTGCCCACAGACGAGTTTGCGCAATTCTTGTCTGTTCGCCATTTCAGCGACCACAAATTTGCTTGAAGTTCTGGATTAACAGCGACAGAAGGTGTGAAAAAGAGGCTGCTGGCTTGCCAGGTTTGTGCGGCTTGGGCCTTCGAAATGGTGATGGCATCGGCAGCCTTATCAAAACTCACGTCGTAGCCGGCGAAGCTTTGAATGCGGCCGGTGTTACCCCAACTAATTTGCCAAGTAATTGGCGTTTCTTTGCCCTCAGATCGAAGGTGAAAAGTTGCCCCAATAAGACCGTCGAATTGTCGGGCTCTATCATCAAACACAATCTCATCTTTTGTTACTGACAAGCCAAATTCAGTAAACAACCCGACTGCCTGCTCAGTTGCGTCATCAATACTCGGGTAATTATCGAGCCCGGCGAAACTTCTGCAATATCTAGTGCTTGAATTTGAGGTGTCGGTTTCTGAGCCATATTCATCAACGGGCACCTTGGCGTTTGACCAACTCAGACATTCACCCGAACCTGTCGCGCTGCTGTCTACATATTCAAAATAAAGCGATCCGGAATTTGCGACCTGGACGTATGGCTTGTTTGCAGCGGGCACATCAATTCGTCCATCTAACTTTTTGCCAATTGCTGTGAGCGATTGGGTATCTGAGTTATTAATGAATTCGGCACCAGGAACGTTGAAATAGCTTGCCAATTTGTGCAGTAAGTAGAGCCAATCATCGTTGTTAACGGCACGGTAGATGCTCGCTGTTTGTGTCGCTTGGTCGAAATTCTTAGATATCTCAAAGTCAAAAGCTGGAACGAAAGGGCCCATAATTTGGTTGGCATGCGATTCTGGGCCTTGAGCGGATTCGAATCTTGCACTTTGGGCAGACACAATTTTTATTGTGGAACTCTGGTGAAATGATATTGCTGAAGCGATAATGAGCGCCAATGCCGCAACTGACGAGCTGAGCACAAGCGCTGTTCGACGACGGGTATAGGTATTCGGACGAGCAATCGCATTTGTGATCAGGTCTTCTGACAGCATGGGCGCAGAAAGCTTTACCTGCGATTTTGATAGTTGTTTGAGCAGTTCATCATTTTCAAAAATGTTATTCATATCAGGAATGTGTTCATTTCTCTAGTTTTGTGACATTTGTGATTTCAAATGATTTGAGAGGCGAAGCCTTGCTCGCTTTAACCTTTGACTGGCGACGTTTGGAGTAATCGAAAGAGCTGTGGCAACCTCTTTGATTGTTAGATTTTCGAAGACGGCCAATGAAAGAACCTGTCTATCGCGCGCCGATAGTTTGGCAAACGCTAATCCAAGATCCGTGTTCTGCATAACCACGTCTTCAGCCGATGGTGAGGCCCAATCACTATCTAGAAGTGGCAACACGAACCCGTATTTTCGCGTCTTTCGATGATGGTTTGCCAATACGAAAGATGCGATTTTATAGAGCCACGCCAATTCAAGGTCGTCTGGGCAACTAAACCGTTTGCGCCAGGCAACAGCAAAAATTTCTGATGCCAAATCTTCAATGTCGTTGATGTTTGTTCGCCTAGTTAGGTAGCGAGAGAGTGCGGGTAGGTGCTCACGAAACAACGATACAAAGGCCTGTTCATCCATGCCCGGCCCTCTCGCCTGTTGCTGTAAGCAATCACTTTGCCTAACTAAAGGTTTGTGTGCCTAAATTCAAGAATGTGACAGTCGGGCCAAAAAATCCCAAAACCTTAGCTATTCAAGACCTTCGATGATGTCGGCCACTTCGGTGCTCAATAGGTCGTAGCAGACCCTCCAACCTGATGGCGCGCGCATCGTGCCGTTGAGGCTTGTGTTAACCCCATTCATTGAGCCCTTGGCTTGACTGACGCCAATCCCCCCGCCACCGATCACGACGGCATATCTCAAAGCAAGTTTCGAGAGGGCTGATCTTGCTTTCTCATTCAATGGTGGCAGATTTTCAAAAACTGGGGGGTTGGTTGGATTCATATAGCTGACGGCATTTTCTAGCTCAGGCAGAGCAACATAGACAAAAAGAGACTGGTTGGGGTTGAGTCCGCGATTAGTGGTCATTCCATTCGAAGTTGAGTCCCACCAAAGCGTCGAAAGACCGAAAGCTACTTGCGGATCCTTATCGTACTTGAGGGCGAACGCGGCGGCACTTGCTGTGCCAATTCGATTGAAA
>CAINTU010000036.1 GCA_903853515.1 uncultured Micrococcales bacterium
ACCCGAAACAAGCCCTAGATATGCGGGCAACAGCGGCAAAACGCACGGACTCAGAAACGACACCAAGCCCGCCAACAGCGCCACCGGCATCGCCGCGATGATTGAACCAGACGCGATCACTGAGGGCATTTAGTTGCCTGCCACAGGTTCGGCGACAACTCGAGAGATCATCGACTTGAGAGTTTCTTTGTCAGCGTTGCCCAAGATGCGGCCAGCAACTCTGCCCTGGCGATCAATCACAATTGTGGTTGGCACGGCACTCGGTGTAACAACGCCAGTGAATGCCAAAACCACGTCACCGGTTGATGCGTCAAGAATCGTCGGATAACTAACGCCAAATGTGCGCTTGAATGCCCGCGCTGTGTCGAGCGAATCACGCACATCAACGCCAACAAATTGCGCCTTGCCCGCGAATGTTTTCGACAAGTCAACCAACGCTGGGGTTTCAACTCGGCAAGGTGGGCAGCCGGCATACCAAAAGTTCATGACCACAACAGCGCCACTTAGGTTGGCATAACTCAAGGATTGCTGGTTATCGTCGATGCCAAACCATTTGACTGCCGGTGCGCGGTTGCCAAGTTTGTATTCGGTGACGGTGCCGTCGGTCGAGGTATAACTTGGCGTGCCCATTTTTACGCTCTCGCTGCAGCCCGCCAATGGCACGACGGCTAATGCGGCGGCAGCTGCAAAACCAATTGAACGCACAAAAAGTTTTCTCACACTGCACCCGCATCGGTTGACTTGAGGCCAAGCGCTGGCTCTTGATAATCGATTTCGACCAGCGTGCCTTCGACTAATTCAAAACTGGTGATGCTCGATAGCGAGCAACGTCGACGGGCAGGGTTATGAAAAAGGCTGAGGCCACGGGCTCTGCGCGACAGAGTAGTGATCGGCAGTTGATGGCTCACCAAGACAAGGTCGCCACTAGGGGTCGATGCGGCGAGTTCTTTAACCGCCGACATCATGCGCTTTTCGATATCGACAAACGGCTCACCCCAACTCGGCTTAGCTGGGTTTCTAAAATGCCACCACCAGTGCGGGCGCACCGATGCAGTTTTAGCCGAAAGCTTGCGACCCTCAAAAATGTTGTAAGGCTCAATTAGCCGAGCGTCAGTTTCAACATTGAGCGCCGCCAAACTGGCAATCGGTGCTGCCGATTGCTGTGTGCGCAGCAGCGGACTCGCAACCACTCTGGCAACCTGCGCGTGAGAGCCAACCAGCAGTTCAGCTGCTCGCTCGGCCATCAGTTTGCCAAGATCGCTCAAATGAAACCCGTCGAGCCGCCCATAAATAACCTGGTTTGGGTTAAATACCTCACCGTGGCGCACGAGATGGATGCGATTGGCGGGCATGTAGTCAAGTCTAGCCTTCGCTAAACTTGTGATTCAGGCGCGAGCAACCCTCGCAGAAACCTCTAAGCATCGAAAGACTGGTCATGCGCGAACGCATCCTTGTTACAGATTTAGCAGCCCGTGAAGACGGCCCCGTAACCATTGGTGGATGGGTTGAGACGCTGCGCGATCAGAAGCGCATTCAGTTCATCGTTTTGCGCGACGAATCAGGTTCTGCGCAGGTTTGCTACCCGCGTCGCGAAGAGGTTGACGCGCTGGCCGACAAGGTCTCAAGCCTTACCACCGGCAGCTTCGTTTGGGTGACTGGTCGCCTTGTGCACGACGAGCGCGTCAAACTCGGTGGCCTCGAGATTCAGCTTGACGAGATCGAGATTGTCACGCTCGCAGACCCAGAGACGCCGATTGCCGACGACTCGGGCATCGACAAGCGCCTTGACTGGCGTTATGTTGACCTGCGTCGCCCAGAGATGAACTTGGTCTTCAAAGTGCAGACCACCATTGAGCACGCGTGGCGAACCTATTGGGTCGACAACGGCTTCGTCGAGATTCACTCGCCAAAGCTGATGTCTTCACCATCAGAGTCAAACGCTGAACTTTTCAAACTCGAATATTTCGAGACAGTCGCCTATTTGGCTCAGAGCCCACAGTTCTATAAGCAAATGGCGATGATGGCAGGCTTTGGTCGCATCTTCGAAATCGGCCCAGTATTTAGAGCTGACCCGTCATTCACTTCGCGTCACGCAACCGAGTTCACCTCGGTCGACATGGAAGTCAGTTATATCGACAGCCACGAAGACATCATGAGCATTCAAGAAGATTTGATGATTGCTGC
>CAINTU010000037.1 GCA_903853515.1 uncultured Micrococcales bacterium
CCTGTCGACGCTTCCACTCAGCGCGATCGACCAGCGACAGCACTCGATCGATTGTTGCCTCATCGAAACCCTGTTGCAACAGTTGTTGTTTAGATTCTCGTCTTTGCACATAGCCCTCGAGCAAGGCGTCAAGCACCTCATAGGGTGGCAGGCTGTCTTGATCAATTTGACCTGGGCGCAGTTCGGCCGACGGTGGTTTAGTTATCGAGTTCTCTGGGATTGGTTCAATCTTGCCTTCAGCAATTGCGACGGTATTGCGCCATTTGGCCAGTTGCCAAACAAGTGTCTTCTCTACGTCTTTTAGCGGTGCGAAGCCACCGACCGAATCGCCATAGATTGTCGAATAGCCAACCGCGAGCTCGGTTTTGTTGCCGGTGGTCAAAGTTAGGTGGCCTTCGCTGTTGCTTTTGGCCATCAGAATCAAAGCGCGCATTCGTGCCTGCAGGTTCTCTGCCGCAGTGTCACCAAGAGCGATTTGATTCTCGAAGGTTGCAACCAAATTGCCAATTGCCTGTGTCTCATAGTGGCAACCCAGGCGTTGAGCCAAATCTTCAGCATCTGACATCGAGTGGTCAGATGAATACTTAGAAGGCATTGAGATTCCAAAGACGTTTTCTGCGCCAATCGCATCGCTAGCCATGACTGCGCATAGCGCAGAGTCAATGCCGCCACTGAGGCCCAAAACCACGCTCTTAAAACCGTTTTTGTTCACATAGTCACGCAACCCTAGAACAAGTGCGTTGTAGGCCTGCCAATCGTCGTCTTGTTTGACAGTGCTGCTAGATTGCAGTTCAGTTGCGTCAGTTTTGCTTTCAAAATCGATCAGAAGCAAATCCGTCGCGAACTGGCGTGCTCTCGCGATTAGGTCGCCACCTGCATTGACCGCGATGCTGTCGCCATCAAAGACCAGGTCGTCTTGACCGCCCACTAGATTCACATAGGCCACAGCTGTGTCTTGACTCGCGGCCAAAGCTTTTACGAGTGCGAGCCTGCGGTCATCCTTGTCGATTTCAAAAGGTGAACCATTCAAAACAAGCGTCACATCGGTGTTGTTGTTTTTTATCTGGGCGACTGGTCCGCCTTCTTGCCAGATGTCTTCGCAAATCACTGTTGAAAACCGCAGCCCAAGATGTTCGAAGGTAAGAAGCTCATTGCCTGGCACAAAGTTTCGGTATTCATCGAAAACCGAATAATTTGGCAAATGATGCTTGTGGTATCTGCCAAGTTCGACGCCAGCTCTTAGCACTATTGCCGCGTTGTGGGCGATTGCCCAGCCGCTTTTGTCGGCAGGTGAGGCAAAAACTGGGCAACCCACAACGACCGCTAGTTCGCCAAGGTTTGCTTCTTTGAGCTCGACTGCAAGTGTCGCAAGTGAAGATTCGGCTGCCCGAATGAAGGAATCTCGGCAGGCGAGGTCTTCAATTGGATACCCGGTGACGCACATTTCACCAAAGACAACTAGATCTGCACCCTGATTTGACGCTTCGCGCACTGCCGTCAGAATTTGTTTTCGGTTGCCTTCGAGGTCACCAACCACAGGGTTGGTCTGCGCCAGAGCTAAGCGAACAATCGGCATAACCATTAGCCTAGTAGCAGTGAAGTGAAAGGCATTTTGAGATGGACAAACAGCAAGATTTCGTGCTGCGCACAATCGAAGAGCGCGGCGTTAAATTCGTTCGACTGTGGTTCACCGATGTTGCTGGCACTCTAAAATCTGTGGCAATCGCGCCAGCCGAAATCGAAGGGGCATTTAGCGAAGGCATTGGCTTTGACGGCAGCGCCATTGAAGGTCTTGCGCGCAGCTATGAAGCCGACATGCTGGCCCAACCTGATCCAACGACCTTCCAAATTTTGCCTTGGCGAGGCGAAATCGACCCAACCGCGCGTATGTTCTGTGACATTCTTACTCCAGATGGTGTGCCAGCTGCAGCCGACCCTAGAAACGTTTTGCGTCGCGCCTTGGCCAAAGCCGCAAGCATGGGCTTCAGTTTTTATATTCACCCAGAGATCGAGTTTTACCTTCTAAAATCTTCACAGTTTGGCCCTGAGGGCCCTGTGCCGGTCGATAAGGCCGGCTATTTCGATAACGTGCCAGGTGGCACCGCTCACGACTTTAGACGCCGCGCAGTTAGCATGCTAGAGCAGCTTGGCATCTCGGTTGAATTTAGTCACCATGAAGGCGGCCCAGGGCAAAACGAAATTGACCTTCGCTATGCTGACGCGCTAACTATGGCTGACAACATCATGACCTTTAGAACCGTGATCAAAGAGGTCGCAATTGAGCAGGGCGTTTATGCCACGTTTATGCCTAAGCCGTTTACCGAGCATCCTGGTTCAGGCATGCACACGCACATGTCACTATTCGAAGGTGACACCAACGCATTCTTCGACCCAAGTAGCCAATATCACCTTTCGAAGACTGCTAAATCGTTTATTGCAGGCCTTTTGCGTCACGCACCCGAGATAACCGCGGTGACGAATCAATACGTAAACTCATATAAGCGCCTTTGGGGCGGGGGCGAAGCGCCGTCGTTCGTCTGTTGGGGACACAACAACCGTTCAGCGCTGATTCGCGTGCCGCTCTATAAGCCAAACAAAGGCCAATCGTCGCGCATCGAGTACCGAGCAATTGATTCCGCCGCAAACCCGTACCTCGCCTATGCCTTGATTTTGCAAGCCGGGCTCAAGGGTATTGAAGAGGGCTATGAGCTGCCGGCAGAAACCGAAGACAACGTATGGGATTTAACTGATGCCGAACGCCGTGCCATGGGCATTCAGCCACTGCCGCAGAGTCTCGACCACGCAATTCGAAAACTTGAAGAGAGTGAACTAGCAGCCGAGACACTCGGCGAATCGGTGTTCTCGTATGTGCTGGCTAATAAGCGCCGCGAGTGGAGCGATTACCGTTCTCAGGTAACCGCCTATGAATTGAAGACTAATCTCGAAGTTCTCTAGTGGCCGACGCAAAAAATGTTGCTTCAGGGTCTCTGACTGCACTGGCAAAATTTGGCTTCGTTGAACTAGGCGATTCTCTTGCAAAACTAGATTTGCTCGTCTCGTTAGTTGGTGACCCAGGTCGCACAGCTTTGGCATCACTTGCTAAGAGCGCAGACCCAGATCAGGCGCTTGCTGCGTTGATTCAATTTGCAGAGGTCGATAAGTCACGAATCAAGAAGTTGCTGGTGAAACCTGAGGTTTCAGATCGTTTGTGTCTCGTGCTTGGCGCCTCGAGCGCTATGGTCGAATTCTTATCTCGTTCGCCAAGCAGTTTCGACGCATTCATACCGCCACCGAAGTTGCCAACGGTCGATGAGATGCGCAAAGCATTCACCGACGCCAACTCTTTGCACGGCAAAATCAGTTTTGAGCAAAATGCTAATGCCCGACAAATTCTTTGGGATTCACTAAGAGTTTGTTATCGGCAATTGCTATTGCAGATAGCAATCTTTGACCTTTCGGCTAAAGACCCGACAGGTGTGGTGCCACAGGTAGCGCTAGCATTGTCAGATCTTGCCGGTGCCGCTCTAGATGCTGGATTGGTGGTCGCCAGAGCGGAACTCACCGAGACTTCAGAGTTTGGTCGCTTTACTCCCGCTGAAGTAGCGGCAACCAAGCTTTCGATAATAGGCATGGGCAAAGGCGGCGCTCGTGAGCTGAACTACATCAGTGACGTTGATGTGATTTTTGTTGCCGAAAGCGGCAACGATCAATTAGAGAGCAATCGAGCACTCGAGATTGCAACCAAGTTGGCCACGCGCATGATGCGAGCCATGGATGCCAACTCAACTGAACCAGCACTATGGCAAGTTGATGCAAACTTGCGCCCTGAGGGCAAATCAGGAGCACTGGTTAGAACGCTAGAGTCTCACGTTGCCTACTACGACCGTTGGGCCGAATCATGGGAGTTTCAGGCACTAATCAAGGCTCGCCCAATCGCTGGCGACCTGAAACTCGGGCAAGCCTATGTCGATGCATTGACGCCAAAGATTTGGCAAGCGACCAAACGGGAGAACTTCGTCGAGTCGGTTCAACGCATGCGCGAACGAGTAACCGAGAACATCCCAGCTGACGAAATTGACCGTCAACTCAAACTTGGCCCAGGCGGACTTCGCGATATTGAATTCACCGTGCAACTTTTGCAGTTGGTGCATGGCCGCACCGACGAGGCCGTTCGACAGCGCGACACCGTTTCGGCAATTGCTGCTCTGGCTGCTGGTTCATATATCGGCAGGGCAGAGGCTGCGCAGTTCTCGCAAGATTATCGTTGGTTGCGCTTAGTCGAACATCGAATACAGTTCGCTCAGATGCGGCGCACGCACCTGATGCCCACTACTCTTGCCGCCAGACGAGCCATTGCACGTTCGATTGACGTCAAGTTGACCGAGGCTGATTTGCTTGCCAAATGGGAAGAAGTGAGACTAGAAGTTAGATCGCTTCACCAAAAACTTTTTTATCGTCCGTTGCTCTCTGCGGTCGCGAAGCTAGATGACACCAATCTCAAATTGAGCGATGACCAAGCGCAAGA
>CAINTU010000038.1 GCA_903853515.1 uncultured Micrococcales bacterium
CAAATTAAGCATCGGGCTCAGCGATTTTGATCGCTCGGCTGCACCAGCCAAACCTATCGATTCGAGCCAGTTGCCAAGCATCTGATAGCCGCCCTGGGTCAGCACCGATTCTGGGTGAAACTGCACGCCATAAATAGGCAAGGATTCGTGTTGCACGCCCATGATCACGCCACCGGCAGTTTTGCTGGTTACCAAAAGGTTGCTCGGCACGGTTTGCGGCTCGATGGCAAGCGAGTGATACCTGGTTGCCGTGAATGGGTCTGGCACGTTTTTATAGATGAGGCTGCCGTCATGAAAAACTTGGCTGGTTTTGCCGTGCATCAGCTCTTCGGCTTGACTCACGGTTGCACCCATAGCCTCGGCAATTGCTTGGTGGCCAAGGCAAACGCCAAAGACGCTTTTGCCGGTAGCTAGGGCATCTAGCACAACGGCAATCGATAGACCGGCATCGGCGGGGGTGCCTGGGCCGGGCGAAATAAGCACGGCGTCATAGTTTGCCAACAGTTTGGGCAGTTCATGCTCGGTTACAACATCGTTTCTGAGCACCTCAGTTTGCGCGCCAAGCTGGTTTAAATAGCCGTTTAGCGTATAAACGAAGCTGTCATAGTTATCGAGAACAAGTATCTTGACCATCAGGGTTTAAGCCTAACCGCAGAGCAAGTTGTAGAATTGCCGCATGTCTGAAATCAACTCACAAGAGCCAGAAACAGCCGCCGCAACCGCTAAGCCAGCTAAGCCGGCCAAGCCAGCTAAGCCGCGCAAAGAAAGGTCGATTCCAGATTCTGTTGCTGTCGGCAAAGGCCCTAAGCCAAACCCGAGCTGGTATGCCCCGACCATGGTTGGCTTCTTTATTGCCGGCCTGTTCTGGATCATCACTTATTACATCAGTTCGACTGCATACCCACTCGGTTCTGGCACGCCGATCAACATTGGCGCAGGCAACATCTTGACCGGCTTTGGCCTGATCATGGTTGGCTTCGTTATGTCTTCGCGCTGGCGCTAGATAATAACTGTTGGGGCAATAATTGCCCAAGTTGCTAATAGAAAGCCCGCAACCGCCGCAACCGCGGCAATCTGCATCAGCAACTGATCTTTTTTGCGCGTCAAAGCAAAAATGTAAGCCACTAGCACTCCGGCGATTAATCCACCGACGTGAGCCTGCCAAGCGATGCCAGGTTGAATGAACCCAAATACTAGGTTGATGCCAATCACCGCATACATCTGGCTAGCATTGCCGCCAACTGCGCGAAGCAAAATCAGGTAAGCACCCATCAGACCAAAGATTGCTCCTGAAGCGCCAACCACTGCACTATCTGGTGCAAGCAGCAAAACGCCAACACCGCCGCCGAGCATTGCAATCATGTAGAGCGATATGAAGCGCAACTTGCCAATCATTGGCTCGAGAACAGAGCCAAATAAGAACAGTGAATACATGTTGAGCGCAATGTGCAGCACGCTGGTTTGGCTGTGCGTAAAGCCCGAGGTGAAGACCTGCAACAAGCCGTTAGCACCGCTGCGATGTGGTGCATAGGCCAGCGACATCCACAGCGTTGGATCTAGAAGCTGAAAGACATAAACAGCAATGTTTATAGCAATGAGGGCAAAGGTGACTGGTGTGCGAGTTAGCAAACCAGCGTTGGGGTTATAGTGGCGAACCTTGGTTTTTTCACCGGCGCACTCTGGGCACAAAAAGCCAACTGCGCCAGGGGTAGCGCAATCTGGGCAAATGCCCCGATCACAGCGCTGGCAGATCACCCCAACCTCGCGGTTCGGGTGACGGTAACAAACTAGCGCTGTGTCAGACATCTTGAATTCGAGGCTTTAGGCCGCGACAGGCTCAATCTTGATGTTTTCGATTATCACGGCATCGATTGGGCGATCCATGGCACCGGTTGGCACATTGCCTAGCTTGTCTACGATTTGTCTTGATGCCTCGTCGGCCACTTCACCGAACACTGTGTGCTTGCCATAGAGCCAGCCGGTTGGTGCTGTGGTGATAAAGAACTGCGAGCCATTGGTACCAGGGCCGGCATTTGCCATCGCGAGCTTATAAGGCTCGTTGAAGTTCAGTTCTGGGTGAATTTCGTCACCGAATCGGTAACCCGGGCCGCCCATGCCGGTGCCTGTTGGGTCACCGCCCTGAATCATGAAGTTCTCGATAATGCGGTGAAAGATTACGCCGTCATAGAGCGGAGTGGTCTTCTTTTCGCCGGTCTTTGGGTCTTGCCATTCGATTGAACCGTTGGCCAGGCCAACGAAGTTCTCGACGGTTTTAGGCGCGTGCATGCCAAATAGGTTGATTTTGATGGCGCCATGGTTTGTGTTCATGGTCGCGACATGGGTGTGTAAGGTCATAAAACTATTCTGCCACCGATAGCCTTGAACCATAGGGGTTGGGGCAAGGTCGGCACGCGCAATCAGGCGGTTGTGACCCAAATCAGACACGCTATTGACTGGCAATGTCGGTGGTGGTTATTAAAATGGTTGCAATGTCTCTAACTGGGAACATATCTGCTCGAAGAAGTTAGCTTGGGGAAAAATGGTCGTCGAGATACTTGCGAAACGCAAGAGCAACACCCTGCTTTTAGAAGTGCCGGCCGCAGACCGTGTGCGATTTGTGTTGCACATGGGCACAACTCGCGAAGACATCGAGTCGCGTTTCAGCGGTGTTGTCACCAAAGAAGTCTTAGCCCGATTGATTAAGCTCTGGTCAAATGCAGATGCGAAGCGCAAATTTGTGCATTTGGGTCAAGACCTGTTGATCACCGAACCAGAAAACGTCTAGCGGGTTTTAGTTTTAGTCCAGGTCAGTGCGCCAACAGCAGTCAAAAGTTCTTCTGGCGAAACCTGCAGTGTGTGGCAAAGCGTGCCGATCGTGCCAGATGGAATCTGTCGTTCAAGATGAAAATATCTGCTTAAGCTTGATTTCTGCAAGCCAACCGCGGTTGCATATTGCGACAAGGATTTATACCCGAGCGCCTCGTATTTGCTAACGAACCAGGCCCACGAGTCCTTCGGCGTTACCTTTTTCGCACGTTCAGCCACAATGTGTCCTTATCTGATGTCTTAGCAGACTAACTTATCTGAACATCAATCTTATGCTGGCGTTGACAAGAACTCGCAAACTTGTCGACACTTTGCTGGTGTGTTCTCAGCTAATTTTTGCAAGTGCTCTGATCAGACCGAAAGGCAAAACCAAAACAAAAGTTATCGCCAAAACTGTGACACCAGCGGCTGCCGACAAAGCGGTAGCGCCAAAAATTATTAGCGCTGTAGCCCAGTCATCGCCAATCACAAAATCATATGCAAACCTGCCGAAACCGCGCAAAGCCAAAATCGCCCTATTCAATTGCTTGGCATTTTTTGACTCAGCAATTGAATCTGCGGCGATAGCCTGCGATTTGCGCAGCGGACGCACCTTGATGCGTGCCTTCAACCAAGCCACGCAGGCAACAGCCGTCAAAACAACAAGTGCTAGCAGTGGCAAGAGAGCTGCGTCGGCGAACGGCCAGCCACCGCCAGCGCCCTCGCCCGCCCAGAACAAGCCAAAGACCGTAGCCAAGACGCCCACGACAAACTTGAGGGTGTTCTCGGGCACGCGCGACAGTGGCGCTCGCAACGCACCCGCAGCTGCCAAGACCATCACCAAAGCAACGGCTGCTGCGATCATTGCGGTGCCGATTGCACCCTGCACAGCGCCAAAGGTCAGCACGATGAAAACAACCTCGAGCCCCTCAAGCAACACTGTCTTATAAGACAGTGCAAACGAATAGGCGTCGAGATCGCGCAACATCGCCAGCGTTAGCTTTTTGGCATCGGCATGTTTGGCCGCCGATAACTCATCCTTGAAAATTTTGTCTTCATCGTGAAGAGCCTTATAGCCCGATGCCCGCAGAATCGCTTTGCGCAACCACTGCAAACCGAAAACTAAAAGCAGCACACCAACGACCACACGCAAATAGTTAATTGGCACCAACAGAATGGCTGGGCCAAACAGCGCAACAATCGCACCAAGAGTGAGAATTGCCGTGGCTGCACCGACAAGTGAAGAACGCCAGCCGCGGGCCATACCAAGAGCCAAGACAATGGTCGCCGCTTCGACCATTTCGACGCTGCAGGCAAGCAGCACCGTGACAAAAAGAGCTAATTCGTGAACGATGAGA
>CAINTU010000039.1 GCA_903853515.1 uncultured Micrococcales bacterium
CTGCCGGGCATGGTCGCATCGGTCACCACTTTGCCGGTTATCGGCGTGCCGGTGGCCCTAAAAACCTTAGATGGCATGGATTCGCTGCTCTCGATAGTTCAGATGCCTGCCGGAATCCCGGTTGCCACCGTGTCGATCAATGGTGCACGTAATGCCGGAATTCTGGCAGCACGCATTTTAGGTGCATTCGACGAAAACCTAAACACCGCCCTAGAGCAGTTCAGCAAAGATTTAGCCGCTCAAGTCGAGATCAAGAACCAGAACCTAAAGTCTCAAATATGAGTTTCAACCAGCCCCCGATTTCTGGGCCCGGCGCATCGCGCAACCAGTTAAATAAATCGCCGCTACGCGATTTAAACGCACTCGATGCCAAGCAGATGCGCAAACGTGCTTGGTGGTTGATTGCTCTCAACTTTGTGATTCCAGGTTCGGCTCAGATGATTGCCGGCAGTCGCAAAATCGGTCGGGTTGCTTTTATTGCAACGCTGATTTTTTGGGCGCTTGTTCTAATTGCGGGCTTGCTGGCCCTGGTTGCAAGAGGTTGGTTGCTATCAATATTTGGCAACGCAGTTTTGGCCGTGCCGATTTCATTTTTCTTGTGGTTCTTTGGCGGCCTAACGATTTTCTTGGGTCTAAACCTGTTGCGCATGCTTAATCTCAATCGCGTTGCATCTGGCAGTCGGCTGCTGCCATTGATTGCACTAGCGGTAACTTGTTCGATTGCCGCAACCACATCGATTTGGGCTGGCAACACGGTTTCGGCTGGCTTCAGTTTTGTCAGCACTGTTTTTAAGCAGCAGGGCAGCGTCGAGCCGAGCAATGGCCGATACAACATCATGCTGCTCGGTGGCGATTCGGGCAATGACAGATTCGGCCTTCGCCCAGACAGTATTTCGGTTCTGAGCATTTCAGCTAGCACCGGGGCAGCAGTCAACATTGGTATTCCTCGCAATATGCAGAACATCCACTTTGTTGCTGGCTCACCGATGCGCAAGGTCTACCCGAATGGCTTCGATCACTACTGCGGTGGGTTGTGCATGATCAACGCCATTTATAAGGCGACAACAGATAACTATTCAAATCTTTACCCTGATGCAGTGTCGCACGGTTCAACACCAGGGCTTGAGGCCACTCGCGACGCCGTCGAATGGGTAACCGGCTTAAAGATTCAAAACTATGCACTAATCAACATGAAGGCATTCGCTTCATTGATTGATGCAATCGGCGGCATCGACGTCAACGTTAAAAAGGCGTTGCCAATCGGTGGTCAACAAGATTGCGTGCCGGCAAACAATGCGCACCTTTCAGATTGCCCAGATGCTCTCGGCTGGATCGAAGTTGGCAAACAGCACATGGATGGCCACCTCGCGCTCTGGTATGCCAGATCGCGACACAACACAAACGACTATGACCGCATGCGCCGCCAAAGGCAGGTCGAAGATTTGGTGCTCAAAAAGATAGATCCGATTACCTTGCTTACCAAATTTGGCGCTATCGCCAAAGCTGGCGCGGCTTTGGTAAAAACAGATATTCCATCTGGCGCCGTGGGCACCTATGTTGATTTGGCCTTTCAAGCCAAGCGACTAGGCATCAAGAAACTTGAATTGGTCTCAAGTGACTACCCAAGACTTTCAGCCGATAGTCCTGACTTTCGTTACGCGAGAGTCTTAATCAATCGCGCCCTCAAAAAGAACGCATAGTTTCATCTGCAATAGCCCATCTAAGGTCTGGCGATGCCCAGATTTTGCGCGGCCAAAGTTAGTCTAAAAAGCATGAAGAAATTCGCCCTGTCAATTCTTAGCGTCGGCATTGTTGCTGCGCTAAGTTCGTGCACATTTCTATACCCACATTGGGGTGAATCGCCATCGCCGCAACCAAGCGACTCGAATTCTGCAAGCCCAACGCCTTCAGGCTCACCAACCGGCACACCAAGCCCGAGCCCTTCTGCGAGCACCCACAAAGGCAATGCCAACGTCACAATCATGCAGTTCAATTACGACTCGGGGGCTCAACAAATATTTGCAGTCGGCTCAGTCGATAACTTCAGCGAAGACGGAGGCACCTGCACGCTCACTTTTGTGGTGGGCGGCAAAACTGCGAGCATCTCGGGTAAGGCTGAATCAAACGCATCGAGCACCCAGTGCTATGCGCTAACTCTTGCGACTGCCTCGCTGCCAAAAGGAACCGGGCAACTGAGCCTTACCTATGACTCGCCAAATAATCACGGCACAAGTGATAGTCAAAGCGTGACGATTCAGTGAGTTCGAAGCGGCTCAATCGTGCATTGGCAATCGGCGTCTCGGCGCTGAGTGCCTGCGTTGGTTTGGTCGCACTTGGCGACAGCAC
>CAINTU010000040.1 GCA_903853515.1 uncultured Micrococcales bacterium
GATTGCGCCCATCTTTTGCAAGATGGCAATTAGGTCCATGATTTCTGGCTCGATAGCAGCACCAGATAATTCGGTGACCCCCTGAGCGCGAGTCGCGGTTAGCAAAACCTGCTCGGTTGCGCCAACCGATGGGTAAGGCAACGAAATCTTTGCCCCGTGCAAGCCGTTTGGTGCAGACATGCGAGTGCCGTTTGGCAGCTTCTCGATGACCGCACCAAAATTGCGCAACACATCCAAGTGAAAATCGATTGGCCGATCGCCGATGTGGCAACCACCAAGGTCAGGAATAAAAGCCTCGCCAAGTTGATGCAAAAGTGGGCCGCAAAAAAGAATAGGAATTCTCGAAGAACCAGCGTGGGCGTCTATGTCGACCATGCGAGCAGATTTCACGTTGGCCGGGTCGAGTTTCATGGTGCCGTCGGCAGCGAAATCGATTTTTACGCCGTGCAACTCTAAGAGACGCTGAACTACTTCGACGTCGCTGATGGCCGGCACGTCACGCAATTCGCTCGCGGTGTCGCCAAGCAGGGCGGCAACCATAGCCTTGGTGACTAGATTTTTTGCGCCTTTTAGATCGACTCGGCCTTTTAGCGGTTTTCCACCGCGAACCGTGATCTGACTCATCGCTCTCCTATGGCCTAGCCGGCAAAGTCTTGGGGCGCCAAGACTCTCGTTTCGCTTCAAAGTCGGTGATCGACTGTTCATCTCGAAGGGTCAAACCGATGTCGTCTAAGCCTTCGATCAGACGCCATCTAGTATATTCGTCAATCTCGAAAGGCACGACTAAGCCCCCGATTGAAGCGGTTTTTGCCTCTAAATCAATGGTGATTTGAACCCCAGGATTCGCCTCAATGGCCGCCCACAGCGCCTCTGTGGCTTCTTCAGTGATTTGGCCAGCAACCAGACCCTGTTTGCCCGCGTTGCCCCTAAAAATGTCGGCAAACTTCGCAGAAAGCACCGCTTTGAAGCCATAGTCACGTAAAGCCCACACAGCGTGCTCGCGACTAGAACCGGTGCCAAAATCGGGGCCGGCAATCAAAACTTCGGCCTTTTTATAGGCTGGTTGGTTCAACACAAACTCAGGGTCGTTTCGCCACGAGGCAAACAGTGCGTCTTCAAAGCCGGTTTTTGTGATTCGCTTCAAATAAACCGCTGGGATAATCTGATCGGTGTCGACGTTCGAGCGTCTAAGCGGTGCGGCCACCGCACTAAAGGTCGTGAACTTTTGCATTAGTTGGCCTCGTGCTCTGCGATTAGGTCAGCCACAGCCGAAAGTGTGCCGCGAATAGCGGTTGCGGCAGCCACCAGCGGCGAAACCAGGTGCGTTCTTGCGCCTTTGCCCTGGCGACCCTCAAAGTTGCGGTTGCTGGTCGAGGCTGCGCGCTCACCTGGGGCGAGCTGATCTGGGTTCATGCCAAGGCACATCGAGCAACCCGCAAATCGCCACTCGGCACCAAAATCTTTGAAAACTTGATCTAGACCCTCGGCTTCGGCTTGCAGGCGAACTCTCGCCGAGCCAGGCACAACGAGCATGCGCAACCCATCGGCTTTGGTTTGCCCCCTAATGATCTCGGCAGCTGCCCGCAAATCTTCGATGCGCGAGTTAGTGCACGAACCCAAAAAGACAGTGTCGACTTTGATGTCTTTCATTTTTGTGCCGGCCCGCAGATCCATGTATTCGAGGGCTCGTTCGGCCGCCGCGCGCTCATTCGGGTCACCAATGGTCTCAGGGTCTGGCACCCGCTCGTTTAGCGAAACGCCTTGACCGGGATTCGTGCCCCAGGTGACAAACGGATCAAGCGTGTTGGCGTCAAGAAAAACTTCGGCGTCAAACTTGGCGCCGACATCGGTTGGCAAGGTGCGCCAATATTCAACCGCGGCAAGCCAGTCAGCACCCTCAGGAGCGTGCGGACGACCCTTTAGGTATTCAAAAGTTTTTTCGTCAGGCGCAACCATGCCGGCGCGAGCGCCTGCCTCGATCGACATATTGCAAATCGTCATGCGCGCTTCGATAGACAAGTCTTCGATGGCAGAGCCTCGGTACTCGAGCACGTATCCTTGGCCGCCACCGGTGCCAATTTTTGCAATCACCGCAAGGATTATGTCTTTGGCGCTGACGCCTGGGCGCAGTTTTCCGTCGACATTGATGGCCATTGTTTTGAATGGGGTGAGCGGCAAAGTCTGAGTTGCCAGCACATGTTCGACCTCGCTGGTGCCGATGCCCATGGCCAGCGCGCCGAAAGCGCCGTGGGTCGAAGTGTGCGAATCACCACAAACCACTGTGATGCCAGGCATAGTCAGCCCAAGCTGTGGGCCGACCACGTGAACGATGCCCTGTTCGATATCGCCAAGCGAGTGAATTCGAATGCCGAACTCTTGAGCATTCTTGCGAAGAGCTTCGATTTGAGTGCGAGAAGTGACATCGGCAATTGGCTTATCGATATCGAGAGTGGGGGTGTTGTGATCTTCGGTGGCGATTGTGAGGTCGGGGCGTCGCACTTTGCGACCAGCCAAACGCAAGCCGTCAAAAGCTTGGGGGCTGGTTACCTCGTGCACCAAATGCAGGTCGATATACAAAAGGTCGGGCGCACCATCTTCGCCTTTGACGACCAAGTGGTCGTTCCACACCTTTTCGGCGAGTGTAAGCGGCTTGGTCAACTTAGCAACCTTTGTTTTGAGGCTAAAAGTCAAGTTTAGTTGAGCGGTCAGGTAAGTTGGCATGGTGAGCCACTATGACCTCGATTCCGTTCGATCAAGAACAATTCGCGTGTTGGCTCTTGGCCAGGTGCTGAGTGGTTTTGGGCTCGGCTCGGTGCTCTCGATTGGCTCGCTGTTAGCCAAAGATCTAAGCGGCAGCGAAGCCTGGGCTGGTGCCGCAGCTACCTTTTCGACCCTTGGCGCAGCCGTTTGGGCAATACCGCTCGCCCGGCTGGCCTATGCGCGCGGTCGGCGCAGGGCTCTGGCAACCGGTGCCACTTTGGCGATCACCGGCGCAGCGACAGTAATCGCCGCGGCCCAGCTGAGGTTGTTCCCGCTTCTGCTTGTAGCGATTTTTCTGCTGGGTGCAGGCTCGGCGACAACGCTACAAGCTCGATTTGCCGCAACAGACATTCCAGCGCTCAAAAAAACTGGACGTTCAATTGGCATCGTCGTTTGGGCAACAACCGTTGGCGCGGTTACCGGCCCGAACCTTTTTGGCCCGGGTGAACAACTTGGCAAGTTATTGCACATGCCCCACATGACAGGGCCGTTTCTGTTCACAATCGTCGCCCAAATTTCGGCGACCACAGTTTTTTGGTTTGGGCTCAAGCCCGACCCACTGCTGCTGGCTAAAGAACTCGATGACCAGGCTGGGCGCGCTCGCCACCAAATTTCGCTGCGTTCGGCAATCGAAACTTTAAAACAAAACCCGATCGCCAGCTATGCGATTTTTAGCATCGCGCTTAGCCACATGGTGATGGTTTCGGTGATGTCGATGACACCTGTGCATATGCAAGACATGGGTTTTGGCCTGGTGGTCGTAGGCTTCACAATCAGCCTGCACATCGCTGGCATGTATGCACTTTCACCGGTGATGGGTATTCTCGCCGACCGTTTCGGCAAAATACCGATCTTGCTAACCGGCCAAGTTATTTATCTATTTGCCATTGCTTTCGCCGGCTGGGGCTCGATGGATCGCCTCTATGTCACGATTGGGCTCGTTTTGCTTGGCCTCGGTTGGTCAGCTTCTACGGTTGCCGGTTCTGCGCTGTTGGCCTCAAGTTTGCCGGCTAACGAAAAGACCAATGTGCAAGGTCTGAGCGATTCGGTGATGAACCTGAGCGGCGCTATCGGCGGTGGTGTTGCAGGCACAGTCGTTGCAAACTTTGCATTTGCGGGGCTCAACGCGTTTGCGTTGATACCTGTGGTGCTGGTGACTATTGCGCTGCTAGCTGCTGCCAGGTTGGGCAGTTCACGCCGCCCTCTCGCGCTATAACCCACTCTGCACAGCGATTAGCCGTTTCGAGGCACTCTTGCATCGAATGCCCTTTGGCCAATGCTGCCAAAAAGGCACCGGTGTGCACATCGCCCGCACCTGTTGTGTCGAGCACAGTTGTTGTGCGTGAAGGCGCTGACTCGATAACTTGACCACCTAGGCGCAACTCACTGCCACGCGCACCACGTCGCACCAAAACCAAGCGATCTTCTTTGATATGAGGTTCGAGCACCGGGTATTCGCCCTCGTTGCAAGAAATCAACGCAGCATTCTGCCCAAACCACGCCAAAACTTCTTTATCGATTTGCGCGACCCACGGGCTCGGATCAAAAACGATTTTGCTCTCGATCAACCCACTCAAAATCAGTTCTTTGAAGGCAACCCTTGAACTTTCATATGCAAGTTCGTATCCAAGGATGTGCAGCCACGCGTCAGCTGGGTATTGATAGCTAGAAAGCTCAGCGAAGCTGCGGTTGGCCTCTGCGCCTGACTGGGTGATAAAGCTGCGCTGCCCGCTCGGCTCGACAAGTGTGATGCACAAGCCGGTGTCGCCGCTAGAGAAGGCCTCGTTGGCAATCAGTTCTATGCCTTCAGCCGAATAGGCTGCGCGAACTTGATCGGCACGTGGGCCCTTGCCGATTGGTGTGGCGTGTGCCACCTGCATGCCAAGCCTGGCGCAGGCGGTTTCAAGATTTAGCGAGCCACCAAGCAGAGTCACGGTGCGGCTAGCCACCACGTCGTCACCTGGCAAAGGCAGATTAGGCACAAAACTAATTTGGTCGATCAGCGCGCTGGCGGTCGAAATTAGTTTTTGCAGCCGAAATTCATCGAGATTCATCGATTCAAGTTAACCGCAAAAAGCGCTTTGCTGCGGGGCTTAAAGACAAACTCGCTCCCGAGATTTGAACATCGAGAGCGAGAATGGTGACCCCAGCGGGATTCGAACCCGCGCTACTGCCGTGAGAGGGCAGCGTCCTAGGCCGCTAAACGATGGGGCCAAGGCAACCTGTCAAGTATGCCATAACTCAACTGCCGGTTGCTAGTGTGTGCTCGAGGCTTGGCTAGAGTTAGGCCAAAACGCGCAGCAGGTCAGTTTCTACTAGGCAATCAACCGGCGAAGCCCCAACGTGTTCGCCGTCTGAATAGACCGGCATTCCCTCTGACTCGACTCGCACGTGCTTGGCGCGAACTATTTCGACCGCAGGGTGCTTTATGTGCTCGCCGGTATAAACGCTTGGGAATAGCTTGATCAACTCAAGCCGAGAGATGCTGTGCAAAATAAACAGGTCGAGTTCGCCATCGGTGAAACTTGCCGATGGTGCAATCATCATTCCGCCACCATAGGCTGCGGTGTTGGTCACTGTGCACAAAATCGCTTCAAGTTCGCGTTCTGCGCCATCGAGCGTTAGTTGATACCTAATCGGTTTAAAGGCGGCCAGTTCGGCATACATAGATATTTTGTATCGGGCCTGACCAAGTGCCGTCCAACGGTTAGCGCGAGCGTTGACCAGTGCATCGAACCCTGCGCTCACCGCACCAAAGCTAAAAAACTCTCTGCTGTTCGATTTTGAGCGAATCACATCAACTTTGCGCGGTGAATCGAGTGCGCTGATAATTCTTTGCACTCCGCTTTTCACATCGTGAATCGGCAGGCCAAGTGCATGTGCAGAATCATTGCCGGTGCCACTGGCAATCAAACCAACCGGAACCCCGGTTTCGGCACAGGCATTCACCCCGAGGTGAAACATGCCGTCGCCGCCTTGCACAACGAGTGCATCAATACTTCGCGCTGCCACAGCGGCCTTTGCGTTGGCGCTTGCGCTTTGATAATCGGCAGCCGAAAGATCGACTAGCTCTATTCCTGAAGCTTCGAAAGCTGAAAACGCCTCGTGGCCTTCGGCTAGTCCACGCCCTCTGCCCGAGGTTGGGTTCACCACTATTCCTAAGCGCGTCATTGCTGCTTTCTGAGCCGTTGCGAGTTGATCGAAACAATCAACATTGAGAGCGACATTAGCACCGCAGCCGCCCATGGGCTCACAACCAAGCCCAGGTCGGCGAACGCACCGGCAGCGACTAGCAATCCCAGCGCATTGAAACCAGCTGCGAAACCTAAATTCAACATGGATGCCCCGCGCAGCCTGCGGCTTAGCTTTATGGCACGCACCACGGCACTTAGGTCGTTGCTTACCAAAGCTATATCGACACTGCCTGTCTCAACCTCGGCAGCTACGCCGATTGCAAAACTCACATCACTCGCCGCCAGCGCCTCGGCTTCGTCAGTCGCGTTACCTACTAAGCCAACTTTTGATGAGTCGGCTTGCAGGTGTTTGACTAGTGCGGCTCTTTGGTTGCCGCTAAGCTCGGCGAAGCTCTCTTTGATGCCAAGCGAGTCTGCGATATGTTTGGCTACCCCGGCTGCATCGCCGGTTACCACGGCAAGCCGTAACCGCAGCAACTGCAAATTAAAAACTGCACTGCCAGCCGAAGCGGTCATGATGTCGCCGACTTTGAACATCGCCTCAAGGTTGTTATTGATCACTAGGCATAGCACGCTAAAACCTGCAGAAGTCGCGTTATCGGCCCAAATCAAATCGGTTACGTGCAGCGCGATGTTTCTAGCCAACAACATCTGCGGGCTGCCAACCAAAACCTCCTTGCCGTCGATAATCGCACTCACAGAGTTTGCTGAAGCGAGTTGAAAATCTTTCGCTGTCTTTAGTTTTAGATCCTTGCGGTCAGCAGCAGTCAAGAGTGCTTTTGCAAGTTCGTGTTCGCTCACGCCTTCGGCCGAGGCAGCAATAGTTAGAGCGCGATCTTCGTCGCGAATTGTCGCAGTTTCGGCCAATTTGATTGCAGTTACTTTGCGCAGGTTTTGGCTGAGCACTCCAGATTTGTTGATTAGCAGCATATCGAGTTTGGCCGCTCTCTCGAAGCCCTGCCAGCGTCGAATAACGATGCCGGTTGTCGCAGCCCGCACCGCAGCATAAATGCATGCCAACGGAATCGCTAGGGCAACGCCCTGAACACTTGCGATTGCAAAAACGCTAATGATTTGGTTGATAACAAATTCGAGTGAATTGCTGCCATGCGCGAGCCAAAATACTGCTGTGGCAACGCCAATCACACCGACCAAATAAAACAACCACCCACTGACTCGATCTGCAGCCAACTGCTCTCGAGACTTTGAATCTTTGGCATCGCGCACGAGTTGCGCGGCTCGAGCAAAAACTGTTTCTGCACCGACGGCAGTTGCTTCAATAGTCACACCAAAATGTTCAGTTTCTTCTGAATCATTCACACAGCCGGCATAAACCACATCGCCTTTTGACAAGAGCTTAGAACTCGCTTCACCCGTCAGCAATTTGTCGTCGAAAACGGCTTGGCCAGAAACAACAACGCCATCGACAGGCACGGTTTCGCCCCATCGAACCAAGACCCTGTCGCCCACTTTGATGTCGTCGGCATCGACACTTTGAGGCTTACCAGCTACGACTTTTTCAACGACGTCTGGCAGCACAGTTTCAAGGTGAATTAGCGCATTGGCTGCCGCATCGATGGCTAGGCTCTCGATCCAGCGCGCCAAGAGCAGCGCAGTCAAAAGTGCTAGTGCCTGCCACCAATAGTCTGGCTCGATAAGTGCAACGCCTAACAGATGGCAAACCGAAATCACGAGACTATAGGCAACCGAAAGTGCAGCTGCCACAAAGACAAGCGCTGCGGCCCCAGGCTTGCGCAGCCTAAATTCGGCGATGCCGTCGAGCAC
>CAINTU010000041.1 GCA_903853515.1 uncultured Micrococcales bacterium
GCTGTGTTCGCCTGGGCCTGGTTGCAAGAAAATGTCAGTTTTCTGCAAATCATTGGCGGATTGATTGTGATTGGCGGAATCGTGTTGGCCGAGACCGCCCGTGGTGAAGGGCAAGTCGCTCGCGGCGTGGTTGAAAAAGCGCGCTCAAACTAGCGGTAAATTAACACTGTGCCCCAAACCCCTTTGAACGATGTTCACGCCCGCTTGGGCGCCAGCTTCACCGATTTCGGTGGCTGGCAGATGCCTGTTCGCTATTCAAGCGACCTAGCCGAGCACGAGGCCGTGCGCACTGCCGCAGGGTTATTCGACATCAGTCACATGGCCGAGATTTTTGTGAGTGGCGAGAATGCCGCAGCGTTTCTTGACTATGCGCTCGTAGGTCAGGCATCCCTGATTAAAATCTCTCGCGCAAAATATTCGCTAATCGTTCGCACCGATGGCCACGTGATTGACGATCTGATTGTCTATCGTTTGAACGACGACGAGTTTTTGATTATCGCCAACGCAGGCAACCGACACGCGGTTTTCGATTCTCTAAGCGAGCGTGCAGCAACCTTTGGTTTCGCCGGTCTTGCCGACAGATCAGATGAGTTCGCTTTGCTTGCGATTCAAGGCCCCAACGCAACCGCAATTTTGCAGTCGCTGACCGCCACCGACCTTGGCGCACTGCCCTACTATTCGATTGCCGCGGGAGTTATTGCCGGCAAAGAGATTTATTTTTGCCGCACCGGCTATACCGGCGAAGACGGCTTCGAGTTGTTATTCGAGGCGGCCCAAGCCGAGAGAATCTTTGAGCTTCTGCTCGAAAAGGGCAAGCCCCAAGGATTACTGCCAGCCGGCCTAGCCTGTCGCGATACCCTGCGTCTTGAAGCTGGCATGCCGCTCTATGGTCACGAACTCGACCTCGAGACGAACCCGTTTGAAGCTGGTTTGGGTCGTGTGGTCAAACTCGATCGTGAAGCTGACTTTGTTGGCAAGGCAGCTTTGGCAGAACTTGCTAACGCCCCACAAAAGAAGCAGTTGGTCGGGTTGGTCGGCGAGGGTCGACGCGCTGCCCGCGCTGAATACCAGCTTTTTGCCAACGAATCCAGCACAGAGCCAATCGGAACAATCACCAGCGGCGCGCTAGCCCCGACCCTTGGCTACCCAGTAGCAATGGCCTATGTGAACCCAGATTTCGCCCAAATCGGCACCACCGTCAGCTGCGACATCCGTGGCAATCGACTTGACATGACTGTGGTCAAATTGCCGTTCTATAAGCGAGAGAATTAACACCGAAAAGCCCCTGCCCAAAAGGAAAAACAGATGAGCAATCCAACTAACCTGCACTACACAAAAGAACACGAGTGGGTTTCAATCGAAGGTGATGTTGCCACTATTGGCATCACAGCCTATGCGGCAGAAAAACTTGGTGACGTTGTTTTCGTCGACCTGCCTAAGGTCGGCACCTCGACCACCTATATGAAAATTTGTGGCGAGATTGAATCAACCAAGTCGGTTGGAGAGCTTTATGCGCCGCTCGATGGTGAAGTCATTGAGGCTAACGACCAGGTCGTTGCCGCCCCAGAGCTTGTGAACCAGGATCCTTTCGGCGCAGGTTGGCTAATCAAGGTGCGCTTCAGCGCACTGCCCGAGTTGATGACCGCAGCTGAATACGACGCCATCACCGGCGAAGGCTAAGCGCGATGTCTGCTGAAGTTTTCGAAGAATCAACCCTGCCTGCACACAAAGATTTCAAGTACCGCCACATTGGGCCAAACGAACGCGACCAAGATGAAATGTTGGCGGCGCTAAGTTATGGCTCTTTAGACGAACTGCTGACCGCGGCACTGCCAGAGGTCATTCGCTTCAAGGGCGAAGGCGCGCTGCCTGCGCCAATAAGTGAAGCCGATGCGATTGCAGAACTGCGCAAAATCGCAAGCAAAAACCGCATCACCACATCGATGATCGGTCAGGGTTATTACGGCACACATACTCCAGGTGTAATCAAGCGCAATGTGCTCGAGAACCCGTCTTGGTATACCGCTTATACGCCTTACCAACCCGAGATCTCTCAGGGCCGCCTTGAAGCACTGATTAACTTTCAAACCATGGTCACCGACCTAACCGGCATGAAGACGGCCAATGCGTCGATGCTTGACGAAGGCACCGCCGCAGTTGAAGCGATGTTGATTGCCCGTCGTTCTTCAAAAGTTGAATCGCCTGTGTTTTATGTAGCCAGCGACATTTTTGACCAAACCAAAGCGTTGCTCGAACACCGCGCCGAGCCACTAAATATCGAGATCAAATACTTTGATCTAGCTGCCGCCGAAACCGATGCCAAAGCAGTTTTGACCGGCGAATTCTTTGGCGTGCTGGCGCAGTATCCTGGGGCAACCGGCAGGATCTATAAGCTTGACGCACTCTTCGCCCATGCTCACGACAATGACGCAATTGCGGTCGCCGTCGCTGATCTTTTAGCACTGACCCTTTTTACGCCTCCAGGTGAGATGGGTGCCGACGTTGTGGTTGGCAGTTCGCAGCGCTTTGGTGTGCCGATGGGTTTTGGTGGCCCGCACGCTGGCTATCTCGCTGTGCGCGCCGACCTAGAACGCTCAATGCCTGGGCGCCTTGTGGGCGTCTCGATCGATGCAGAAGGCCAAAGCGCATACCGCCTCACCCTGCAAACTCGAGAACAACATATTCGTCGCGAGCGAGCCACATCAAATATTTGCACCGCACAAGTTTTGCTTGCCGTAATGGCCGGCATGTATGCCGTTTATCACGGCCCCCACGGATTGCGTGCCATCTCAAATGAAGTCAAAAACCGTGCCCATGATTTGCACTTTGCTCTTCAAATGAGCGGTTTCGAAGTGAGTGCGGGGGTTTTCTTTGACACATTTAGAATTCACACGCCAAAGGCCAAAGAATTTTTTGATGCAGCTCGCAAGCACAACATCACACTCGGCTTGGTTGATGACTCGACACTTTCGATTTCATTCGACGAAACAACAAGTGACGAGACATTAGCGACACTCAAGCAGGTTTTTGAGGTAGCCGATGTGCCGGGCAACTGGTGCGGCACAAGCGCGGCTGAAGAACACTTGACCCACGGTCGCAAAGGCTTCTTCTTGACCCACGAAGTATTCAACTCGCACCACAGCGAGACCGCAATGCTTCGCTATCTAAAGCGTCTGGCCGATTATGACTATGCGCTTGACCGCGGCATGATTCCACTCGGCTCTTGCACAATGAAACTCAACTCGACCACCGAGATGGAAGCGGTCACCTGGCCAGAGTTTGCTGGCCTGCACCCGTTTGCCCCAAAAGAAGACGTGCAAGGATACCTAGAGCTAATCAGCCAACTGACCAGCTGGCTGTCAGAGATCACCGGCTATGCCGAGGTTTCACTGCAGCCGAATGCGGGCAGCCAAGGTGAACTTGCCGGCCTTATGGCAATCCGTGGTTATCACCTTTCGCGCGGCGATATTCAGCGCAATGTTTGCCTGATTCCCTCGAGTGCTCACGGCACCAATGCGGCCAGCGCAGTTCTCGCGGGCATGAGTGTTGTCGTTGTTGCCTGTGACGATAATGGCAACGTCGATGTTGCCGACCTAAAGGCAAAGATTGCCGAGAACGCCGAAACTCTTTCTGCCTTGATGGTGACGTATCCGAGCACTCACGGTGTTTATGAAGAGGCGATTGTCGAAATTTGCGAACTGGTTCATCAAGCCGGCGGTCAGGTTTATATCGACGGCGCCAACACCAACGCAGTAGTTGGCTATGCAAAGTTCGGCGAGTTCGGCGGCGACGTAAGCCATCTCAACCTGCACAAGACTTTCTGCATTCCGCACGGCGGTGGTGGCCCGGGCGTTGGCCCAGTTGCCGCGCGCCCACACCTGGCGGCCTTTATGCCGGGGCACGCTAAAGCGCAGAGCGCTTTGCCAAACTATGGGCCTGTTTCGGCAGCCCCTTATGGCTCGGCAAGCATACTGCCAATCTCGTGGGCTTACATTCGCATGATGGGTAACGCGGGGTTGCAAGACGCAACTGCGGTTGCCGTGCTGTCGGCCAATTACATTGCCAAGCGACTCTCACACGCGTATCCACTTTTGTATACCGGCAACGCTGGTCTGATTGCTCACGAATGCATCATCGACATTCGTGGCATCACAAAAGATACTGGCGTAACCGGCGAAGACATCGCCAAGCGTTTGATTGACTACGGTTTTCACGCGCCAACCATGTCTTTTCCGGTAGCTGGCACTTTGATGATCGAGCCGACCGAATCTGAGCCGATGAGAGAAATCGACCGCTTCATCGACGCTATGTTGTCAATCGCCGATGAGATCGCCGAGATTGGTGCAGGCAAGATTGCCTATGAAGCCAGTGCGTTGCACAACGCCCCGCACACAGCAAAGAACCTCGTCAAAGAGTGGAACCGCGAATATTCACGCGAGGTCGCGGTGTTCCCTGCCGGGCAATTCAGAAGCAAGTATTGGCCAATTGTGAATCGCATCGACAACGTTTATGGCGACCGTAACCTAGTTTGCTCATGCCCACCGATTGAGGCTTTCGCAAACTAGCTGCAACGCTTGCATCAATCGAGACGGCGACTTCAGAGTTGGCCATTTAGAAACTTTCAAGTGGCAGAATCGAAGCATGACAAAGATTCTGTTGCCGGGCACTGACCTGAGCGTTTCTAATATTTGCTTCGGCGGCAACGTCTTTGGGTGGACTGCCGATGAAGGCCTTTCGCACAAGTTGATTAGCGAGTTCTTAGAGCTTGGCGGCAACTTTATTGATACTGCCGATGTTTATTCAGCTTGGAAACCGGGCAACCAAGGTGGCGAGAGCGAAACGATCATCGGCACCTGGTTGCAAAAAGGCGGCAATCGTGACTCGGTGGTTATCGCAACCAAAGTTGCCATGCTCGAAACTCGCAAAGGTCTCTCGGCCGCAAACATAATCGCAGCGGTTGATGACTCGCTGCGTCGGCTGCAGACCGATCACCTCGACATCTATTACGCGCACGACGACGACAAGAGCGTTCCGCTCGCCGAAACTCTTGGCGCTTTCGACTCGTTGGTGCGTGCCGGCAAGGTGCGCTACATTGCCGCCTCGAATTATGAATACGACCGAATTGCTGAAGCCATGCAAATTTCAGAGCAAAATGGCTTTGCTAAATATGTTGCGTTGCAAAATCGCTATTCTTTGGTGGCACGCGAGCCTTACGAATCTGACGGTGCCAAATCGGTGGTTGATTTTAAATTGGCTGGTTTGCCCTATTCAACTTTGGGCAGCGGCTTTTTGAGCGGAAAATACCGCCAAGGTGTTGAAACCGATTCGCAGCGAGCCGCTGGCGTAAACGAGAAATATGCCACACCAGAGAATTTCGCCCTATTAGAGCGAGTGGATGCTTTGGCCAAGCGGCATTCTGTTTCGAACACGGCGATTGCCTTGGCCTGGTTGCGCTCGCAAGCTGGTGTGCATTCGCCGCTTGCCTCTGGTCGCACGATAGAACAACTGCGTGAATTGATGGTTGATGCTCAATTGGCACCAGAAGAGCTCGCCTATGTCACAGGCGGCAACTAGATTCATTATTGATGACTGTTTTCAACCAAAGGGGTAATCGTGATTAGTCAATCAACCAATATTTTGTCGGCCGGCATTGATGCAACAACATTCTTTGTTTTTGCTTTAGTTTTTGGCATTTGGGCCTTATTGGCTTACAGCAAAAGAGTTAGCGCCAAAAAGAACAATCACAATGTGTGGGCGGCTCAAGTTTCAGCACTGCAGGCCCTTGAGTTATCGATAGACAAACCAGATAACTCACAAGTGACGACCAAACTAGAAGCTGGTGAGGTTTTTATCGGTAGCTGCACCGCCGCGTTGCTTGAATACAAAAAAGGCGATCGCAACTACCAGGGCATCAACCAAGGCTTGAGCTTCAAGGTCACTAAGAACATTCGCTATAACGTTGGTGGCAGCAAGGGCAAGATCACTTCAGACCCTGATTACATGGCCCCCGTCGATCAGGGCAAGGCCGTTTTTACCAATCAGCGCATCCTTTATATCGGCCAAGAGTTCACGCGACAATTCGATTTGGGCAAAATTCTCGACTATGAGATTGCACCGAACGGGTTCAATTTTATTTTGTCGCTATCGAACGCCGAAAAACGCTCCGGATTGCAGACCATAGACACAATGCAAATCTGGCCAGGTCTATTGTTTGCCGTAGCTCACGAATACAACGACAGCGGTCTCAAAGGTGCGAAAACACAAATCACCACGACACTCGAACAGTTCAAGAACGCAGAACCTGGCGTTTCGCCAGAAACAAAGGCCGCTATTTAGTTAGCGCGGCTTCAATCGCAGACACGATCGTCTCGTCGTCAGGCTTGACTGTCGGTCTAAAGCGTTGAATCTCGCCATCTGGTGTGACTAAAAACTTTTCAAAGTTCCATCGCACCGGGCCGGCAGCCCCAGAGGCATCCTTGGTTTTTACCAACTCTTTATATAGCGGGTGGCGAGAGCGGCCATTGACCTTGACCTTCTCGGTCATCGGAAAAGTTACACCCCAAGTGGTCGAGCAATATTCGGCGATTGCCTCGTCGGTGCCAAGTTCTTGAAAGAACTGGTTCGATGGCAACCCCAACACGGTGAATCCCTTCGGGCCATACTTTTTTTGCAATGCCTCGAGCGCTTCATATTGCGGGGTAAGTCCACACCGCGAAGCGACGTTTACAACTAAAACCGTTTTGCCTTTAAACTGCCCGAAGGTCGTGGTGCTGCCGTCTAGCATGGTCAATTCGATGTCATTTAGGCTCATGTCTAAAGTCTAGGTCGAGGCACTTCAAATGTGATTGAGTTGAGCCATGAGCACATATCAAAGTTCAATCGAGTTTCGAAACAAAATTGGCAGCCTCGGTTTCGGATTCATGCGCGCCTCATTCGATGAGAGTCACACAGATCGTGAGCAAACCATTATGGCTCTGCATCACGCCATGGATTCTGGCATTGTGCTTTTCGACACCGCAGATATTTATGCCCCCACCTGGAACACCTTTGGGCACAATGAAATTTTGCTCGCCGAGGCAATTCGCACCTGGGCTGGCGACAAATCAAGAATTGTTGTCGCAACGAAGGCTGGCATCACAAGAAAGCCTGGCGAAGTGTGGGGTCGAAACGCCAGCCTTGATTATTTGCTTCGCGCCGCTGAGGCTTCTGCCGGGCGCCTTGGGCTAAACAAGATTCCACTTTGGCAACACCACCGCCTTGACCCAAACATGCCATTTGAACTTCAGCTAGAAAACCTTGCTGCTTTGCGAGAACGCGGCATGTTCGAACACCTTGGTGTGAGCAACTACAGCGCAAAGCAACTTGCTCGCGCCATCGAAATCGCAGGCCCAATCGTCAGCGTTCAAAATCAGTTCAACCCCGCCTATCGCCAAGAAAGTGAAGTTTTCACAGTTTGCGAAGCAAACAACATCACATTTTTGCCTTGGTCACCAATGCGAGGGGTGAATGGCACACCGACCCAACCGATTTTCGAAGAGGTTGGCAACGAACTGGGCTTCAACCGCTTTGAGATCGCAATAGCTTGGCTAAGAGCGCAAAGCACAGCCGTGGTACCAATCCCGGGGGTATCTCGCATTCAGTCGGTTGACGATGCGCTTAGCGGCCTCAAAATCGAACTTTCGAGCCACATTTTGGCTCGCATCGACGAAGGCCTCAGCGACAGTTTGCCGCTTGACGAAGAACTTATGAGCGACCAGCCCAAATAGAATCGAGTTGGTTTGACCAATTCAACTATCAATGGCGATGGGATTCACTGTGTCTGAGCAAATGCCAATTGCGGCTGATCCGCTTCAAGAGCTTCTCGAAACACTCGCTCTCGAACAAGCTGCCCGCACTAAAGAAGACATTTTTATTGGCAAAAGCAACTTCATGCCAACTGGTCGGGTATTCGGCGGGCAACAACTTGGCCAAGCGCTTGTGGCAGCTAGTCAAACTGTCGAACCAGAGCGTTTGATTCATTCAATGCACGGATACTTTTTGCGAAGTGGCAACTTCGACCTGCCGATAACCTATGCCGTTGACCGGATTCGCGACGGCAAATCTTTTAGCACCAGGCGTGTTCAGGCTTACCAGAATGGCGAACCGCTTTTCTCTTCGATTTATTCGTTTCAGGTTGAAGAGCGGGGCCTCGAACACCAAGATTCGTTGCCTGATGACATTGCCGACCCAGAGTCGCTGCCAAGCCTGATTGATTTGATGGCAGATATCGATGACCCGGCAGCTCAGTATTGGGCAAAGGCTCGACCTTTCGACATGCGTCATATCGAAAAGTCGATTTATTTTTATGTAGAAGGTGAAAAAGTTGCGCATCAGGCGATTTGGTTCAAAACCACTGGTCCGTTGCCAGACGACCAGATTTTGCACAACGCAGCACTCGCCTATGCCAGCGACTATTCATTGCTTGAGCCAATTTATAGACGCCACGGATTAGTTTGGTCGCACCCTGGTCTGATGGCAGCCAGCCTCGATCACGCAATGTGGTTTCACCGTGCTGCTCGCGTCGACGAATGGTTGCTCTATGTGCAAGATTCGCCTAATGCTCGCGGCGGTCGGGGCCTTAGCCTCGGCAAAATCTTCAACCGCTTTGGCGAGCTAATTGCCACAGTTGCGCAAGAGGGGCTTGTTCGAGTGAGATAGCCGAATCGGCTAGCTAATTAGTTCTTTGATTGCCTCTTCGAATACTTGGTTGTGCAAATCGACTTCAGCTGCCGTTGTAGTTGGGCACATCAGCGCCATGTTGTGAAATGGCGTCAACATGATTCCGCGGTTAATTAGGTAGAGGTGCAAGAAATCTTCGAGCTCGCCATCGGCAGATTCAAAAGCAGCTGTGCCGGTTTTTGGGTAAGGCTTGGCAAATCTGTATTCGGCACGTGCACCCAGTTGGTTGATTGACCAAGGCAGGTCATAGCGATCGAATATCGTCTGAACGCCGGCTGTGAAGTAGGTGGCTAAGTCAATCATTTGCGCAAAAGCTTGCCTGGTTAGAACATGCTCAAGGGTCGCTCGCATCGCCGCGACCGATAGCGGATTGCCTGCGAGCGTGCCACCGACACCGCCCATATCGACCAAGTCGAGATTGGTGCGCGCCAGCACCCGCTCGGCTAGTTCGGCGCTAAGGCCATAGGTGCCGGTCGGAATACCACCGGCAATGGCCTTGCCGATCACAAAGACATCTGGGTCTAAATTGTCTCGCTCTGTCATGCCACCATACCCAGCCGAGAACGTATGGGTTTCGTCGATGATCAAAAGAGTGCCGTATTTGCGCGTCAACTCGCGCACCCCAGCCAGATAGCCAGGTTCTGGCAGCACGATGCCGATATTGGTCATCGCCGGCTCAATCAAAACGGCGGCGACATCCATGTGTTGCAACTGACGCTCGAGGCCAACCAAATCGTTGAACTCAGCCACCCGTGATGTTTCTGTCACAGCAACTGGCGAGCCAACGTTGCCTGGCCGCGACATTCCTTCGCCATCTGGGCCTACAACAATTAGCGCCTCATCAACCGAACCGTGATAGCAATACGCATTGAACAGAATCTTTGGGCGCCCAGTGACGGCGCGAACGAGGCGAATCGCCCAGCGGTTGGCGTCGGTGGCCGTCAGCGAAAAGCTCCACTTGGCCATGCCAAATCGCTCGGTCAAATTTTTGGCTGCCCACTGGGCATCTTCGGTTGGCAGCATTGTGGTAATGCCACCCAAGCTCTGCACTCGATTCACAATCGCCTCGACCACAACTGGGTTCGAGTGCCCGGCCATTGCGCCGGTGTCGCCAAGGGCAAAGTCGATATATTCGTGACCATCGATATCCCAAATGCGGTTGCCTTGGGCCCTGTCGAAATAAAGTGGAAACCCGCCAGCCTTCTTGTTCATCCAAGTCATTGGCACACGACCAAATAAGTTATCGGCCGCTTCGTATGCCGCACGCGATTTTGGATTATTTGAAGCAAAGCTAGCTTGCTCACGCCCATAGAGTTCGGCTAGTCGGCTGCGATCAATCATCGGTGACCTCTTCTGGGTCCCCCGCCGCAAAAGCTGATTGCGGCTACTGCCCGAATCAAGAGGATATTCGATTTCAGTTTAGCCATTGCCTTCAGATGCAAATAACAAACCCAGACTTGTGATTATCGGTGATGCCAAAATGCTTGTTTTCTTGCCTCTACTAAACCCGACCTGAGCAGAAAAAGTGATCTATAGATAGAAAGCAGTTCATAAATAGTTTTTCGTCCCTACAGTTCATTTGAGATATTCGACTCACTGAGCCAATAAAGAAGTTCTTAGATAATTGCCAATTGTTGCTTTTCGGGAACATTTGACCGCTAGTCTTAGTCAATGACCCAAATGATTGGAGCTCCAAATGAACCGCAGAATTCTAGTAATAATCGGAGCAGTCGCAGTAGTTTTTGTGATTGCAGTTGTAGGAGCTTCGACGATCAACCTTGCAGGTTCTGATTCTGCACCAGGTGAAGGTAAAACTGTTGCTAACTGTGTCACTGCACTAACTATCAAAACTCCGGTTGACACAAGCGTTCAAGATCAAAACCAAATAAAGGTAATGAACATCAGTGGCGCTATGGCTCCGTGTGTTGGTCAAACTCTTCGAGCAGACGTTGCTCTAACCAACGGGTCACACGTTTGGGCGATCTTCAAAATCACCACTGCTATCACAACACTTGCGTTGCCTTTTGATGCAACAACTGGCCTCTTCTATAACGCCAAGCCAACCGTAACCGGTGGCGAACTTGTAGTCGCGGGAACCAGAGTTGGCCCAGTTTTGGTAACTGACTTTGGTCAGACAACTATCACCATCGCTAACACCTGGCAGTAGGTCTTGTGGCCAACTATGAGCTGGCCAGTCGCAGACTGTTACACGATAGGGCTAGAGCTCGCGCCAGAAGGCACTGGTTTCAGTTTCTAGCCCTCATCGTGTTAATGCTCACTTGGTATTTAACGCTGGCACCATCGTCACTTAGCGGACCAGTTACCTATGCTGTAGTCTCTGGCCACTCGATGGAGCCGAGCCTGTATACAGGCGATTTGGTAATGGTTCGAAAGCAAGATGCCTATCAAGTCGGTGACACTGTGCTCACTCAGGTTATGGGTGGGCTTGTGATTCACAAAATAGTTTGGCTTTCAAAAACAAGTGTTCAAACGCAGGGTATCAACAACGACTTTGTTGATACTTGGACTTTGCCGAAGAGCGCAATCATGGGTAAGCAAGTTTTCGTATTCAAACAGCTCGGAACTTATCTCTTAACGCTTAGAACCAATCCGCTAGCTTTTGGATCATTTGCGGCTGTGCTTGGGGGGCTTCTTTTAATTAACCCGCGTCGAAAAAAGCCCAATAAACGGCTTCAAGAAATACTTGCTTCTGCCCAACAGGAATTACCGCAAGTAAGAAAGAGTTATCTCAACAAGATGCTCGTGGGGTTGTATGTTCTAGCTGGCGGTTCTTTGATAGCAACCGGAATCCTGCTAACTAATCACACTAGGTTTTATCCAAGGGTTTTACTGAGCCTTTCAGGCGTAGTGATATCAATAATTGCTTTCGAAATAGTGGGTAGTTGGTTAGCCTCTGCAAAAGACCTTCATGAACCTGACCAATCCATTGCTATTTTTGGTAAACGACTTTACCGAATTGATCCAACTGTTCACATTGATGGTCAAACTCAACCAGTTTCTAGTGCTGCAGAATTAATGACTCTGGCTGATCTCGCTCACTCCCCTGTTCTGCATTTGGTGCTTCATGATGCAAAGATTCACAAGTTCATTGTTGTGAACGAACACTTGAATTATGTTTTCACGCTTGATCTTGAAGCAGTAATTCGCAAGTCAGGTCGTCACAAAAAATGAAGAAGTATCGCATTTTTATTTATGTCGCGTTGGTTTCAATTTTGATAATTGACATAGTGGCGGCTTCGCTAATAAACCTAAGCACTTCAGATCACGGGCCTTTCGAGCAGGTATTCCCAGGCGAATGTGCTCATCCGGTTGTCAGCGTGCTCTATGAAGACCCAACTAAACCGAACCCCAAAGTTATTGAAGTTGACCTAACTGGCGACTTTTCAAATTGTGTCGGCAGCC
>CAINTU010000042.1 GCA_903853515.1 uncultured Micrococcales bacterium
ACCCTTTAAGTATTCCCGAAGGAAACCGACTTTGAATACAGCACGCGTCGTTTTGGTCACCGGTGGTAACCGTGGCATTGGTTACTCAATAGCCGAAGAATTCATAGCCCAGGGATACCGCGTTGCGGTTACCGCCCGTTCTGGCTCAGGCCCGCAGGGGGCACTAAGCGTAGTTGCCGACATGACCGATGCCGCATCGCTAGACGCGGCCTTTGCCGAAATTGAAGAGAAGCTTGGCCCTGTCGAGATTTTGATTGCTAATGCTGGCATTACCCGCGACACACTCTTGATGCGAATGTCTGACGAAGAGTTCGACGAAGTCATCGACACCAACCTAAACGGTGCATTCCGAGTCTTGCGCCGCGCAACAAAGGGCATGATCAAGGCTAAATTCGGTCGAGTGATTTTCATCGGCAGTGTCGTCGGTCTGCTCGGCAGCCCAGGTCAAGTGAACTATTCGGCATCTAAGAGTGCATTGGTTGGCATGGCCCGTTCGGTGACCCGCGAACTAGGTGGCCGAGGAATAACCGCGAACGTTGTTGCACCGGGTTTCATTGAGACCGACATGACCGCAGCACTGCCAGAAGAGCAACAGGCAGATTACAAAAATCGCATCCCAGCTGGTCGCTTTGCGACACCACTTGAAGTGGCTAAAGTTGTCACCTGGTTGGCTAGCGACGATTCAGCCTATATTTCAGGCGCTGTCATTCCAGTAGATGGCGGAATGGGTATGGGTCACTAACCCGAATTAGACGCAGTTACTGGCAGAATTACACCAAGCGCACAATTCAGTGCCATCTAACAAGCAAGGGAACATCTTCATGGGAATCCTAGAAGGCAAAAAGCTTCTGATCACGGGCGTGTTGACCGAAAGTTCAATCGCATTCACAGTTGCAAAGCTGGCGCAAGAACAGGGTGCAGACATTGTGCTTTCGTCTTATGGGCGCATGTTTGCAATCACCCAAAAGATTTCTGAACGCCTGCCTAAACCAGCGCCGGTCATCGAACTCGATGCAACCAGCGATGAAGATCTCGCTTCATTGACCGAGCGTGTCAAGGCTCATTTGCCACACCTAGATGGCATTGTGCACGCAATCGCTTTTGCACCGCAAACCGCTCTGGGTGGCAACTTCTTAGAGACCGAGTGGGCTGATGTTTCGACCGCAGTTCAGGTTTCTGCCTTCTCACTAAAGGCAATCACAATTGCGGCTAAAGACATCATGCAGCCAGGTTCGTCAGTTGTTGGCCTAACCTTCGATGCAACCGTCTCGTGGCCTGTTTATGACTGGATGGGCGTCGCTAAGGCAGCCTTCGAATCAACCGCTCGTTATTTGGCTCGCTATTTGGGCAAGGATGACATTCGCGTGAACCTGATTTCGGCTGGTCCGCTTCGCACTACCGCTGCCAAGGGCATCCCAGGTTTTGACAAGATGGAAGACCTTTGGGTTGAGCGCTCGCCACTTAAGTGGGAACTTGCCGACACCGAACCTGCCGCTCGTGGAATCATCGCACTTCTTAGCGACTGGTTTCCTAAGACCACAGGTGAGATTGTTCACGTTGATGGCGGATTGCACTCAACGGGTGCTTAGTTCTTTTTGGCCCTACCAATAAGGCCAATCACTTGGCTCAGATCATTCACATTGACTAACAGGTCTGCCGCTTGACGCACCCTTGGCTTGCCACAAAAGCCGATGCCAAGCCCAGCTGTTGCCAGCATGTCGAGATCATTCGCGCCATCACCAACCGCGATTGTTTGCGCGAGATCGAGGCCAAGCTCGCTAGCCCAAGCCTTTAGCGCGCTCGACTTTGCTGGCTTATCAATGATCGCGCCGGTCACTTCGCCCGTGAGTTTGTCGTCGACAACCTCAAGCTCGTTTGCGAGCCAATAATCGAGTTTGAGTTTTTGGGCGAGCGGCTCTAGCAGTTGGTTGAACCCGCCTGAAACGGCGGCTACCTTGCCATCAACAGAGTGCACATATTCGATAAGTTGCTCGGCCCCGGGCGTGATGTGTATTTGCTCAAAGGCTGAACCCAACACACTTGCATTTAGGCCGGCAAGTGTTTTGACCCGTGCCCTGAGGCTTTGCTCAAAATCAAGTTCACCGCGCATCGCACGCTCGGTTACCTCGGTTACCAGCGAAAGTGATCCGGCATTTGCAGCCAACAGCTCAATTACTTCTTCTTGAATCAGCGTTGAGTCAACATCGAATACGACCAACAACTGCGTCACGGTGTAACCAAAACGCCTTTACCAACAACGGTTATGCCAGTTTCGGTAACTGTAAAGCCGCGTGCGACGTCTAGTTCTCTATTAACACCAACACTCGCGCCATCCGCAATGACAACACCTTTGTCAAGAATTGCTCTGCGCACGGTGGCCTCGCGGCCAACCTGAACACCGTCTAGCAAAACAGAATCGGTTACCTGAGCTCTCGAATAAACCTTCACCCAAGGTGAAAGCACACTGCGCTCAACCGTGCCGCCCGATACCACAGTGCCAAGACCCACAATCGAATCAACAGTTTTGCCCTGGTTGCCTTCGCCATCGTGAACGAACTTCGCCGGCGGCAGGTTTACCTGTTGGGTAAAAATTGGCCACTCAGTGTTATAAAGATTGAATATCGGCATCACCGAAATTAAATCCATGTGGGCATCGTAATAAGAATCAATTGTTCCTACATCGCGCCAATAAGAATGATCACGCTCGGTTGAACCTGGGATCTGGTTATAGGTGAAGTCGTAGACACCGGCATCTTGGCGCGAAACCATATAGGGGATTATGTCGCCACCCATATCGTGAGCCGAATCTTCGATTGTGCCGTCGTGTTCAATTGCATCGATTAGAGATTGTGCGCTAAAAACATAGTTGCCCATCGAAGCCAAAACTTCGTGTGGCGCATCGGGTAATCCCTGGGGGTTGGTTGGTTTCTCAAGAAATTCAACGATGCGAGTCGGGTCACTTGGGTCAACTGCCACGACACCAAACTGATTCGCCATGGCTATTGGTTGGCGAATTGCGGCAACGGTTACGCCTCGACCCGAAGATATGTGAGCTTCAATCATTTGATCAAAGTCCATGCGATAAACGTGGTCGGCGCCAACCACAACGACGATGTCTGGGCGCTCATCGCTCAATAGGTTCATGCTTTGCAAAATGGCGTCAGCACTGCCAGAGAACCAACGCTTGCCAAGTCTTTGCTGCGCTGGCACAGAGGCCACATAAGAGCCGAGCAGAGGCGACATTCGCCAGGTCTGCGAGATGTGGCGGTCAAGTGAATGCGACTTGTATTGGGTTAGCACAACGATGCGTCGCAGGCCAGAATTCACCAGGTTAGACAAAGCAAAGTCGATGAGGCGATAACTGCCACCAAAGG
>CAINTU010000043.1 GCA_903853515.1 uncultured Micrococcales bacterium
CGGGGTGAGAGGATTCGAACTTCTGGCCACTAAGTTCTAAGATACTTTTAATACTTCCCTCAACGGCGTAGAATGTGTACACACTGATTCACAATTGCGAGGCGCTAGTATGGAGACCACAAAAGTAGGCATACGCGAATTTCGCGCCGATATGGCCGAATACATTGCATCAAGCACGCCGGTTGCCGTCACGCGACATGGTCAGACAGTGGGCTACTTTATTCCTACGCAGGGTCAGGTAGAAGCCGACATTGCATCCTTGAAAAAGGCCAGCAAGACCTTGGATGAGCTGCTTGCAGCACAGGGGGCGGATGTCGAATCGGTTGTGGCAGAGTTTAAAGCGGCACGCAGGAAAAGCAGTGCACCCGCGAAAAAGCTAAAAACAGCTGCATGAGCAATCGAGCCATCGTTCTTGACGCAAACATATTGATTCGCGCAGTTCTAGGAAAACAGGTGCGCGAGCTGATTTTCGGGAATGCCGAGACTGTCAAATTCTTTGCGCCCGATGTTGCCTATGCAGATGCGCGGAAGCACCTACCAGCCTTGCTTAAAAAGCGGGGTGTTGAACCCAGTGCAGCTATGCTCGTCTTGGATCGACTTGAAGGCATTGTTCAGCCCATTGATTCTGAAATTTATAAAGGCATGCAGCAACAAGCTTTGAAACGGATAGCCGTTCGTGATGCAGATGACTGGCCCGTTTTGGCATGTGCAATGACTCTGGGATGTCCAGTCTGGACGGAAGACGCTGATTTTTTTGGTACGGGTGTGGCTACGTGGACCTCCGACCGCATCGCTTTGTACTTCGTGTGAGGCAAGCTATTTTCATCGTCTTGCGATGTATACGCTCAATTGGAAATAAAGAAGGAACTAAATTTGGTCGGGGTGAGAGGATTCGAACCTCCGGCCTCTACGTCCCGAACGTAGCGCTCTACCAGGCTAAGCTACACCCCGTTTTTTGTGGAATGGAATTATAAAACGCTGCATTTCATCAGCGGCGTTTGTTGTGAATCAGTGCGACATTCATTTCTGCAGACATGGTGCTGGCGTAAAACTTTTCAATCATCTCTACCGATGTTCGCGCATTACGCGCGAGGGTGAGCAAGTCGATATTGCCACCATAAATCAATCTGAATGTGATGGAAGTGTGGCGCAAACTGTAGAGTGATCGCTCGATGCCATGCGGACCGATTTTAATACCCAGATCGTTCATGATCCAATTGAATGCCCACCCTAAGATGCCCAATAAGGTTTTTCTATTTGAAATTTCAGGGAAAAACACATAGTCCTCGGGATCGCCAAACCCACGTTGTTTTTGATATTCAAGTTGACGTTTGAATATGCCAACTGCAGCGGGCAAGCTGACCGTGGGCGCATTGTGCCTTTTGACTTCTGGCAAGGTGAGCCGTAAATACTTGTAAGTGCCGTTGATGATTTCAACATGTTTATTTCTTATTTGCCGAATATCGCCTGGCCGCACAAAGGTGTAAATCATGAAGCGAATTAACCAATTCATTTCATAGGGCATTTGACGGTATTCCACTGGAATCCAAGCACGGCCTTCACCCCAATCGTTAAACGTCAGCTGTCGATAATCTTTTGACTTTCTCAAAATCGCTTTGTACTCAGTCAGCGTAAAAGCGCCGCGTGAATGCGGTTGCGACTTAAGCGATGGAAACTGCGCAATACTGGGCAAAATATCTTTGCTGTGCAATAACTTCAGCAGCTTTCTGGCATTGGCTATGTAGCCTTGCATGGTGGAAACGGTGAATTCTTTTTCTGTCAACACGTTCACAAAC
>CAINTU010000044.1 GCA_903853515.1 uncultured Micrococcales bacterium
CGTGTTTTAGTTCGCCGGCAACCACATCAAAGTAGTGATATGTGTATTCGATAGCTGGCAAAGTGTCTGCAACCAGGTTGGTGTCTGAGTGATCGAGTGTGATTTCAAAAACGATATTTTTCTGTTCACCGCTAGATAGGTCACCGACCCTGCCGTCTGCAACCGAACCACGGCTCACAAACTTTCGCAAATATCGTGTCTTGCGAATCTGTGTTTTTTCGCCAATAAACGGTTCAATGACCTGAAGCTGGAATTCGAAATCAAGGATGGTCTTTGACAGCAGATCATCGATCTCGGCCTGCAGCCCGCGCAGAGCTTCGTCTAGCTCTAGAGCGGCAATGTGGTTTCCGTTGCCAGAGTCTGCAACCGCGCCGAGCACGCTTTCGTCATAGCCTTCGCCGATACCGATGCTAGTGGTTGACACTAGGTGTTCGGTGGCCGTGGCTGCTAGTTGAGCTAATTGCACAGGGTCAGTCACACCAGCATTTGCGTGCCCATCACTCAAAAGCAAGACAGTCGACTCGATGCCACTTGGTGACTTGGCAGCTTCAGCAAGTGCGACGCGGTATCCCTGTTCTAAATTAGTTTGACCGCCGGTTTGCAGGTTTTCGATTTTGCGAATTACTTCGGCGCGATTCATCAAACCGACGCTCTGCAACTCAACTTCGACCCGTGCTGTGTTGTCAAAAGTGACGACCGACAGCAGGTCATCTTGATGCAGGCGAGGAAGCGTATCAAGGATGGTTTGTCTAACCATCTCGAGTCTGCCGCCGCCCATCGAGCCCGAGCGGTCAACCAAAAAAATCAGTGAGCGCGGTTTGCGGGCGATGCTGGTCTCGACCACCGGTGCAACCGGGGATGTGATCTCGAACATAATGCCGAGCGATGTTTGCGTGCCCTTTTGGCACGACTGGTGTTCGTATTTGACGTTAATCATTTGGGGTGGGGTCTGCTTTCTATAAGAGTGGTTGTGCAGGTTTTGAAACGGAGTTCGACGCATGATCGAGAGTCATCTAATCTGGTGATGCCTCGTCGGCGCCGGTTTTATAGCGCACTCACCAACTCGTGTTGAGCATTCAAAGCTGAGATATGCAAGAGCTCACCTAAATTGGTCACAGCCTCGGCAGCGACATATTTGTCAGGGCGGTTGCGCATGCGTTCTTCAACGTCAGTCGGTTCGACGCCGATAGTTTCGACGCGATACACAAAATCCCTGGCTAGTTGCGATTTGCACGCAACAAATGGCTTAGCAAGCGACTCTGGCAAATATGCGTCAAGGATGCTCTCAAGTCGCTCAGCCAAAGTGTCTGGGTGATCAAAAACCTCGAGGGCAAGCGGGCTGCCGGCAACAGCAACCAAAACGCCACGCTGGCCAAAGATCGGTTTTGGCTTTTCGAGTTTTAGTGCTGCAGTGTCAATCGCATTCTCGTCAGCCATTTCAACCAGCGACTGGGTTGGTCGCATCTTGTTGGTGTTAGTTGCGAAGTTTGAAACCTCATGCCAGACGTCACTCTGATTTGCATAGCTTTGAAGATAGGTGCCGTCGGCGCTTTTGCGCATGCCGCGGATCGCTTTGCGCACACGAGCTGGTGCAGTCTTGACCCCAATACGCTGGTTGGCGTCGCCACCCCATCGGCCGGCTTCAACGCAGACCACTGGCAATATGGTGCTTACGTTCGCACCAATTAATACCGTGCGGGTTAGCGCGCGGTGTTGCCAACCACCTTCAAGCAGAGTGCCCTCTAGCAACAGCACCGGCTTCTGGCCTTTGTTTGAAATCTCTAGAAAGCCGACCTCAGGCGATGATCCTTCTGCCACGCTGACTTGGCCTGGCTCGGTGATGGTGACATATTCGCGAGCCTTGATCGGCGCGTCGGTGAACACCGGAAACCAAGTTAGGTTGCCATAGCGCTGACCGCGGCCAACGTGCATCTGTGGCAAGTCTTGGTTCAGGTGTGCCCAAAGCGCGCCTTGGGCCTGATCTGACGCTGGGGCAGTCGGCACGTTTAGCGCTTGGGCGCTTAGAACGCCATCGGCAATCACCTGGTCTAGAGGTTTGCTGCTCAATAGGCTTTCGGCCCAGTTGTTTGATTCCATAGAGTCCTTTCGTGAACTTCTTTATTTACTATACCACACAAACCGCGTTTTCACGCAAACTAAGGTGCTTTTTGTGGCAAGTGGCTTATAGAACAGGTGCTTATGTATGATTATTCCTATGACCTCTGACATCCACTCTGACAAGGCTGTAAACCTAGTTATCTTCACCGTTGTTGAAGATCAGGTGCTTATGTCGAAAGTCTGGGATGAAGACCTAATCTCGCCCCATTGGGCCGTCGACCCTAAGAGCCGCGGCCTGTCGCTTTTCGTGGTGACCGTGCCTGCTGATGACGAACTTCAATCGCACGTGCAGGGTCGTCGCGCGCTGCCGGGTGGATACCTGCGCGATAACGAAACTCTGAAATCTGCCAGTCAACGACTTCTTATTGAGAGTCTTGGCTTGAGCCCAAAAATACGCATTCGGCAATCGGGCATCTTTGACGAACCTGAGCGAAACCCTTTGCGACGAGAACTCGCTTTCACCTATTGGGCAATGGTTGACTTCGAAAGCGTTCGCAAATCACTAGGTGGTCGTGAACGCATCGGCCTCGAGCTGGTCAACAACGCTGCATTTCTTGACCTAGTGCCAGAGCTTTTCGACAAGCCGCTCGAAGACTTTGACGGTGTCTGTCGATTTGGTAATCGCTTGATGCCTAAGCCGGGTGTCTACCACAAAAAATCAATGACCAAGGATTTGCCGACCGGCAAAATCTTGGCGCTAGATTATGACGACATGGTTTTTTATGCTTGGCGCGCAATGCGCCATGCTTTCGACGGCAAGCTTGATCCTTTTAGGTATCTTGGAGTGAATCCACTTGGTGAAGCATTTAGGTTGAGTGACGCTCAAGAGTTCAGCGAAGTTTGCCTGGGTGAGAAAATCGACCGCGATCAATTCAGGCGCCGGGTAGGCGCAATAGACCGTTCGAACATTCGCCTTCTGCAAGGCAGCGTCGACAGCAGCCGCCCGGGTAAGCCAGCAAATCTCTATTCGCTAGTGACACCCGTCGATGGTGAAGACGATAGTCTGCCAGACGACCCCACAAGAATCAGGCCACTACCCCGCACATAGCTCTCGAGTTCAGTTTTGATTTGGCAACAGGCGCTTTAACACAGCAGCCCAGTCGAGACAAACATCAGTCTGGTCTTCATGGTTCGCCCACTTTTCACCAAAACGAATCCAGGTCTGGCCTTCTTCTTCGCCAAATTCTTTGGCACCATTATTCGGGC
>CAINTU010000045.1 GCA_903853515.1 uncultured Micrococcales bacterium
CAGACGATATCAACAAAACCAATGCGCTAATGCCCCAAATTCGGTTCAGAGAATCTACTCTCCATATTTTCTTCATTGTCCCCAACTTCTATTTCAGTTTGAAGGGACCTTGCGGCTCGAAAATTGCCCTTTTGAATCCCCCGATGCAGAACATCATAGCGAATAATCGAACTCATTAATCAACATTCAATAATTCCCTTACAGACCAATCTTTGGACTGCGCCTTGTGCAGTTGCCCCTATTCGGATCTGCCAAACGGCACAACTTTTTTTGGGTCAAATTCTTTAGGCAAAACTTTTGAGCTAGTTCACAGCTGACTTCAAAATTGCAAGACTTGTTGCCGGCAATGCATAGTTCAGGTTTGAGACCACGGTTATACCTGTTGAATCAGTCATCGTCTCTGACGCGATGGTGCCATGGCTGATCGTGAACTCATATAGCTGAGCCGAGCCTTCAATCATTCGGGTCAAAGTGAATTTGTCACCCGTTTCTAAAATCTTGTCGTTGGCGTTCACGCGCTCTTGGGCGAAAAATGGAACGAACGAATCTGCTTCAAAAACAAAGTTGATAGAGCCGTCTGGATTTTTGATTGCCGCTTGATATTTCGGAGAGGTGCCGCTATCGAGCACCAATACATAAACTCCGTACTTTGAGTTGGTTGTTGTTTGGGTCAAGCCGTTGGCAGTTGCCAAGTTAACCGAAGCCGTCATGACCTTGGCAAAATCCTTGGATGCTTGTTTGCCCGTAATCGAAGTTGCACTTGGGCTGGGTGAATTGGTGGTTGCGCTCTGCCCAGAGCATGCCGCAAGTGCTATCAGCAGAACTGTGATCGCGAATATTTTTGAATTTCGGATTGTGCTCATACTGCGAGCCTAGTCTTGGCGCCAACGCGCAGATACCAAAGTTAAATGAAAAAGCCCCTCAATCACGAGGGGCCAAATCACTTGATAATGATATTGGTGGAGATGTTAAGGATTGAACCGAACCTGCCAATGCCCCCTATTTCCTTACGGATACTGCCTTTTTTGGTAGGAAACATTCGCTTTTAAGCAACGCAAGGCCTGATTTTTAAGCAACTCGAACAAGTAATGTCGGATGATTGCGACCACGATGAGAACATCACCTTCGAAAGAGTTGTGGAACTTATCGGTGAAGACAACGCAGAGGCTCTAAGAAAGCTTTCATTGGAAATCTTCAAGACAGCAAGCAATCTTGCTGAAAAATCAGGTCTAATCCTCGCTGACACTAAGTTCGAATTTGGGCTAAACCCAGCCACCAAGGAGATCACTTTGGCTGACGAAGTGCTAACCCCAGACTCAAGCAGATATTGGTCTAAGACTGCCTGGGAAGCAGGTAACAGAACAGACAGCTTTGATAAGCAAATAGTGAGAAACTGGCTAGCAGCAAACTGGGATCAAGCAGCAGAACCTAACCCACCTGTGCTTCCAGATGAAATCGTTTCCCAAACAAGGGCTAAATACGCTCAACTGGTTGACACTTTGCAGGGCAACTAGGTACTAGTTGCCCGTAGAGGCAATTAATTGATACATGCCCGCAGAATCTTGATACCTTGTACTGAACCAGGTCAGAAGACATGTATTCGAGCTTGGCAACTGATATGTGGTTGGGTTTTGTCCTGACATTAGGAATCCTGCTGGGGTTAGATGGTTGACGTCTGCAGATGAGCATCCATCCGGCGCAAAGTAAAAAGGTTGTGGGTCAGGCTCTAGGCCATTACTTGTGGCTGACTTTACAAAGAGAATCGACAAGCGCGAGCTCCCTGCAAGGGACTTTGTGCAGCTATACGTGCCGTAACCATAGCTAATTGTCGCGACTGAATTGCCTATGCATCCCACGCCACCACTGTTCGAATATCCTGATTGAAGTGACCACACATCGCTACCCTGCATATTTGCTGAGGCTAGCGCCTGGTCGTAACTGTACCCAGGATCGCCCTTCTCACCTTTTTGACCTTGCGGCCCAATTGAGCCCGTCTCCCCTTTGACGCCCTGAGGCCCAGAAATACCGGTGCCCCACTGTATTGGGGTAGTGCCTGCAGAACATGCAATTGGAGTGTATGAGACTCGAATTACATTGCCGTTTCTAGGAGTTGAGCACGCATAGATAGTGCCAGTGCTTTGTTCAGCATTCGATGCCCCTATAACCGCCCCGACTGTAATGATAGCGATGCCAGCTGATACCAACGCAACCTTCTTCATGCGTAACTCCCTCTTCGATGCTTTAATTATGTTCCTTTATGGGGACGTACTTGGACTGCCCTGTGTGGCGTGTTGCTCCTGGAATTTTCGTTAAGAAGCATGACTCGTGCAGGTGGCAAAAAGGGGAAAATCCTTCGCCACAGCGAAATTATGATTTTTTAAGCAACGGCTTTTAAGCAACAAAAGGGCTACCAGTTGCCTGATAGCCCTTATGTTTAGGGGATTGTGTCCTACGAATAGGACACTTGTGGAGATGGGGGGAATCGAACCCCCGTCCATGACATCGAACCAAACTCTTCTACGGGCGTAGCTTTACTGATGTTCTGCTTGGCCCCGGTGAAAGCGTAAAGCGACCACACCGACGAGCCCAGCCTAAGTGAAAGTCCCGAGTGGCCCTTAGGCGCAAGCACTCAGCAAGATTTCTAGATGACGCTAGTACCCAACACGAAACCTAATGTTGGACTAACGGACTTCAGGCTCGCTTAAGCAGCGAGGGTAAAGTCAGCGCTATTAGATTTAGCACTTATATTTTGCAGAGAGCGTTTACGAGATAGCTCTGCATCCTCGGCCCGCTTCTTTTTGAATCAAGAAGCCTTGTCGAAACCGATCATCCCCATATTGTGTTATCAAAACCACATTTCTGTGGTGCTCAATAACTATAAGTCGCGCTGCTGACATTTGCTAGCGAATGGTTCGCCCTCTAGGCGAACTACCAGTCTTTGCCTTTGGTCGACATCGCTCTAGCCGCTTCTCTGGTGTCTTGCTGCTCTTTAAGAGTTTGACGCTTATCGTATTCGCGCTTGCCTTTGGCAAGAGCTAGTTCGACCTTCGCTCGCCCATCCTTGAAATAAAGCGATAGCGGAATCAAAGTAAAGCCAGACTCTTTGACCTTGCCCGTTAGCTTATAAATCTCGGCGGCCTTTAGCAGAAGCTTGCGCTTTCGCCGAGTGGAATGGTTGTTCCAGGTGCCTTGAAAGTATTCGGGAATGTGCACGTTCTCAAGCCAGATCTCACCATTTTCGATGCTGGCAAATCCATCAACCAAGGATGCGCGACCGGCCCGCAACGACTTGACTTCGGTGCCAGTGAGCACCATGCCGGCCTCATAGACATCTTCGATGTGATAGTCGTGACGGGCTTTGCGATTGGTGGCCACAACTTTTTGGCCACTTTCTCTAGGCACGATGCACTCCTGAAAGGTTTATTTTGCCCAAAACGGTTGTTTGCAGGCAGCCCATCAGTCTAACCGTTAGACCTTGAGATATCTTCTGATCGCCTGGTTCGAAGCAATGGCCGTGAGCACAACGCCGGCACCAATCAGCAACGGCAAAATTGTGGCGGCATCGCCCAAACCAACGAAGCTGGTAAGAGGCAATTGATTGACTAGATAACCCTGCACAAAGTACTGCACGATAGCGAACACTGCCCCGCCGGCCAACGCTGCACCGATAAGACCTGCCACGACACCCTCAATAACAAATGGCAGGCGGATGTAAAAGTTGCTCGCACCAACCAATCGCATAATGCCAATCTCGCGGCGGCGCATAACTGCCGAGAGCCTGATTGTTGTCGAAACCAAGAGAGTCGCACTAAATAGCATCAGAACCGCAATGCCCACCGCCGCAAGACTGGCGATATTTAGAATGCTGAAAATCTGATCTAAATATGTGCGTTGATCTTTGACCTGTTCGACACCTGTGACACCGCTGAAGCTCTCGGTGATTACGGCACTCTGGTTTGGGTTATTGAGGCTGATCCAAAATGTTTCATTTAGTTGAGCCGGCTGAACGTATTTTGCAACAACGTTGCCTTTGAATTGCTGCTGAAAAGTTTGATAGGCCTGTTGGTGATTCTCGAAATAGTACTTTTTGATGAAAGGTTTTAGAGTCGCGCCTTCGAGTTTGGCGGCAATCGTCTTTTGAACGTCGGGGCTTGCCTCGCCTTGAGGGCAGACAGTATCTGGCGAAGTATTGGTGCAAAGATAAATTGCAACTTGAGCTTTGTCATACCAATAGTTCTTCATGGTGTTGATCTGCATTTGCAACAACCCAGCAGTGCCGACGAAAGTCAGCGACACAAACGTGACCAAAATGACCGAGACAACCATCGACAGATTTTTGCGCAGGCCCGTTGAAACCTCACTGAGCACAAATTTTAGATTCATCGCTGCACCCCATAGCCTGCGCCTTTTTCGTCGCGCACGATAACGCCATCTTTCAATTCGACTACGCGTTTCTTAAGACGATCAACAATTCCTCTGTCGTGGGTGGCCATGATGACGGTCGTGCCGGCCAGATTGATGCGCTCAAGAAGCGCCATTATTTCTTCGCTGGTTTTTGGGTCGAGGTTGCCGGTTGGTTCGTCGGCAAGCAAAATCGCCGGATTGTTTACGATCGCACGCGCGAGAGCGATGCGCTGCTGTTCGCCGCCGCTTAGTTCTGAAGGCAAACTGTTGGCCTTGTGCTCAAGGCCTACACGTCGAAGCACATCTGGCACTGCTTCGGCTATAAAGCCAGCTGACTTGCCGATAACCTCGAGGCTGAACGCCACATTTTGAGCCGCTGTCTTGTTTGGCAACAAACGAAAGTCTTGAAAAACAACGCCCAGTTGGCGACGAAAAAGCGGCACCCGACGATTAGGCAGGCCAACTAGGTTTTGACCGAGCACAAAAATCTCGCCGCCCGAAGGAACGTCTTCGCGCAAAATCAAACGCATCAAACTAGATTTGCCAGAGCCAGAAGCGCCGACCAAAAATACGAACTCGCCTTTTTCTATTTCGAGCGAGACCCCATCAAGCGCAGCCCTCGGGGCGCTGGGATAACTTTTGGTCACATTGCTTATGCTGATCATTAGGTTTTAAGCCTAGGTAGATAGCGGCCAGCCAGGCGGATGGCCGGGGTGCGTGTCTGCCGACAGAGGTGCGTTCTTGCCTTAGGTTTAGGCCGCGGGCGACTGCTTGCGCCAACGGATGCCAGCGGCGATAAAGCCATCCAAGTCGCCATCAAATACGGCATCAGGATTGTTGACCTCAAAGTTTGTGCGCAGATCTTTAACCATTTGATAAGGCGCCAAAACATAAGAACGCATTTGGTCACCCCAACTGGCCGTGGCATCGCCGGCAAGCTGTTTTTTGGTTGCCTCTTCTTCGCGGCGACGAATTTCGAGCAAACGACTCTGCAAAACGCGAAGTGCGGCCGCTTTGTTTTGAATCTGCGATTTTTCGTTTTGGCAACTCACCACAGTGCCGGTTGGCAAGTGAGTAATGCGCACCGCCGAATCAGTTGTGTTAACCGACTGGCCACCAGGGCCAGACGAGCGAAACACGTCGACGCGAATGTCGTTTTCAGGAATCTCAATCACATCGGTCTGTTCGATTAGCGGCACAACTTCAACCGCTGCGAAAGAGGTTTGGCGTTTGCCGGCTGCGTTAAAAGGGCTCATTCGCACAAGTCGGTGTGTGCCAGCCTCGACCGAAAGTGAGCCATAGGCATATGGCGCGTCTATTTCAAAAGTTGCAGATTTGATGCCTGCACCCTCGGCATAGCTGATGTCGAGCACTTGCGCCGGCATCGACTGTTTTTCGGCATAGCGCAAATACATGCGCATCAACATTTGAGCAAAATCGGTTGCATCGTCGCCGCCCGCGCCAGAGCGAATAGTAATTACGGCCGCACGAGAATCGTAATCACCGTTCAGCAGGGTCTGAATCTCGAGTTCGCCAATATTCTTTTGTAACGACAAAAGCTCGTTGCGCGCCTCGTTAGCGGTGGCCGCATCGCTCTCTGCGTTGGCGAGCTCAATCAGAACCTCAAGATCATCAAGTCGCGCGGCAACATCGTTGACTCGATTGCGTTGAGATTGTTTGCGGCTTAGAGCGCTCGTGACCTTTTGGGCAAGCTCAGGGTCATCCCAGAGATTTGGCACTTGTGCCTTGGCTTCGAGCTCTTCGATTTCGGTTTCGAGCTTCGGCAAGTTGACGACCTCGCGAATCGAGGCGAAGGTGCCCCGAACTGCCTTGATTTCGGCAGATAGATCGAGGTCAGACATGCTCTCTAGTTTAGGCGAGGCATAATTGCATGGTGCCCAAACAATCCCAAGGCTTTTCGCTCGCCTCGATTGTTTTACCCGTTTTAGTGCCATCGATTTTGTTCTCGATTGGCGAGGCGGCGCTGCTGCCGCTGATTCCGGCAAACGCTCATGAACTCGGCGCTGACTTGCCCACCGCCGGAATCATCGCCGGGCTTGTGATGCTTGGCACGATTTGCGCAGATCTGCCAGCCGCTCGCCTGGTTGACCATGTTGGTGAGCGAGTTGCCATGATTATCGGCACCTTCGTTGGCATGCTCGGCATGGTCGTCGCCTTTTTTGCACCGAACCTTTATTTGCTTGGTACTGGCGTTTTGATGCTTGGCGCTGCAGCGGCAGTGTTCTATTTGGCTAGACACGCATGGATGGCAGAGCACGTGCCGCTAGCTTTTCGTGCGAGAGCCCTGAGTTTGCTCGGCGGCACCTTTCGCGCCGGTGGGTTTA
>CAINTU010000046.1 GCA_903853515.1 uncultured Micrococcales bacterium
AGCGTTGAATTCAGCGCTTCGACGAAGGTTCTGCAAAACGACGGGGCCGCGATTGAGCGCGTTGAACGTTTGACTAAATCAATTTTTGGTGAAAACCGCTATCTAGAAATGGATGCTCCCATTCCTGGCGGCGAAGACATGGCATCGATTCTGCTCGAAATGCCTGGCGCCTTTGTGTTCTTGAGCGCTGCGGTCACAGAGATTCCTGAAAATGAGCGCGAGGCTAATCACTCGAATAAGGCACGCTTCGACGACTCGGTTGTCGCTGATGGTGCTGCCCTGCTTGCTGCCCTGGCATTCGATCACCTAAGCGTCTAGCCAAAATAGCGCCAAGTCAATCGAGTGCGCGCTCTGGCTATAGCCGCGCCGCTTTGTTACTTTGAGTTACGGCGGTTTACCGGCCGAGCTTTTGATTCGATTTCTCGTCACCCGCGAATGCAGATATCTTTAGATAACCATGGAATTTCAAAGCTCAGCCGACAGTGTGCCTTCGGGCTTCATTAGCGACGAGCTAGAGCGCTCACTGGTTGGCAAGCCGAAAGCCACTGGGGCATGGCGCGATGGCGACCCGGCTGGTGATAGGCAGTTTTCACCCCTATTCAATTTGAAACTTGAGAGCGGCAAAGAGTTGTCTAACGCTCGCCTTGCTTATGAGACCTGGGGCACCCTAAACAAGGATTCCTCTAACGCGGTCTTAGTGTTGCACGCACTCACCGGCGATTCTCATGCCGTTGGCAACGCAAGCAAAGAGCACCCCACCGAAGGTTGGTGGGGCGATCTGATTGGCCCTGGCAAAGCGATTGATACCGATAAGTTTTTTGTGGTTGCGCCAAATGTTCTTGGCGGTTGTCAGGGTTCGACCGGCCCGGCCACGCTCGATAGGGCTGGGCGTGAATATGGCCCGCGCTTTGCCTACCTAACTATTCGCGATCAGGTGGCCGCGCAGGTGGCTCTTGCTGACTCGCTGGGTGTTGCAGCCTGGCACAGAGTCATCGGCGGATCTATGGGTGGCATGCATGTGCTCGAGTGGGCGGTAGGTCACTCTGAGCGAGTGAATCGCATTGCAGTCATCGCAGCGCCTGCGGTGACAAGTGCAGACCAGATTGCTTTGAACTCTGTGCAGATCGAGGCAATCAAGACTGACCCAAACTTTGCCAAGGGCAACTATTACGACGCGAAACCAGGCTTTGGGCCGCACGCGGGGTTGGCGCTTGCTAGGCGCATGGCACTTTTGAATTACCGCTCGCCAACCGAACTAAATCAGCGCTTCGACCGAGCTTGGCAATCTACCCTCAGCCCCCTTGGTGACGGCGGTCGATTTGCCGTGATTAGCTATCTTGATTTTCACGGCAACAAATTTAGCCGCCGCTTTGACGCCAATAGTTATATCACACTCGTTGAAGCGATGAACTCGCATGATCTTGGTCGCGGCCGTGAGTCGGTTGAGCAGGCGCTCTCGAGCATAAAGGCTAAGGCCCTGGTTGTCGGCATCGACAGCGATCGCCTTTTTGGCATTGAGAATCAAAAATTCATCGCTAAGCACATCGGCTCAAAACTGGTTGGCGGCAAACTTCATGTGATCGCCAGCGAATTTGGCCATGATGGTTTCTTGATTGAACACGAAACAATCGGCCCGCTTATTGCGAAACTATTAGCCAGCTAAAACTAGCCGAGCAATCGAGCAAAAATCGACTTTGACTTCTCGGTGTTGCCCAAGTGAGTCAAGCGGTAGTTTGCCAAAACCAACAGATAAACCATCATCAGGTTTCGAAGGCTCAAGAGCAAAATGCCGCCAACGTGGCCTGCAAGTATTTCGCCGTAATAGGCAGGGTAAATAAGTTGGGTCAATAGGCAAATTATCAGCGTCATTACTGTGACTGTGCGCCAGTTCTGAATGCCTGCGATGAGGCCATAAACCACTGCAGCAATCAGCCACATCTGATACTGCGGCGAGCCAACTTTGTTGAAGACGATTAGGTCGAGCGTTGCGGTAAAGAAAATCCATGCGAACATTCGATCGCGGTCTGCGCCGGCCCGAACCGCTCGAATCGCAAGCCATGCTGTGATCGCAAGTGCACCAAGTTGAACGATTGTCATTAGCCCAGCAACGATGTCAACACCAAATGCCGACACCTGAAAAGTGAGAGTTGAGTCTGCGTAATAGATTGTTGGGTTTGCCGGCAGCACGCCCACCATGATTTGCCACAACCAAACCAATGCAATTGGCGACTCGATTTGAATGCCTCGTGAAGCTTGCTGAAATACGAAGCTGAATACGTTGCCGTTGCCGCCGAGAGCGAAACCAACTGCAATTGTTGCCGCGACGCTTATCGCCACATAAATCACGAAACGCAGGCGGTCTCGGCTCGCGACGAAAGCGGCCAAGAGCGCTGCGACTGGGGCAACCTTGATCCAGGTCGCAACATTTAGCCACTGAATCGCCGAGTGTTCTTTGTGATCAATATATGCAACGAAGGCAACGACCGAAAGCGCGAGCGTGAACGATTCGAGGCGACCGATAGAAACTGGGCCAAGCAAAAAGATTGCTGCTATATAAAACAGCGCAGGGCGAATTCGGTCAAGGCGTTTACCCCAACCGAGCAAATGCCCAACGGTCAGCATGTTGAGATTCACAACCAAAAGCAACCAACCGGTCATATAGTCAGTTGGCCAAATTAGATGAGGCAACCAAATTGGTGCGAGCGCAACATAGGGGTAAACCCAAGGTGCGTTGAGCCCCAAAAGTTTGCCTGAGCCAATCATGTTTTGCACCCAAGGGTCATAAGCGTATCTCACGTCGCCTAACGGGTCACCAACGCCATTGGCTGACCACCAAATCAAAAATCCTTGGGCAAAAAGCGTGAGAGCCATCATGCCAACAAACCTTGCGGTTGTTGACTGCATGAACTTTGGCATCACGCTGCTTCTCTCGATTGATTTCACCTAGCCGCAGCCAGACAAATAGGTCTGCCTCTGATTTTAGTTTGAGAGCGCCGCTCTGAGCCCCGATTAGGCTTAAACCAGCCGACCAAAGTGAGTAGCCATGACAAAGCTTTTCGAACCAATTCAAATTCGCAGCAAAACTGTTCGCAATCGCGTATGGATTGCACCAATGTGCCAGTACTCGTGCGAAAACAAAGATGGCGTGCCAAATGAGTGGCACATGGTTCATCTTGGTTCGCGTGCGGTCGGCGGCGCAGGTGTCGTGATTTGTGAGGCAACCGCAGTTTTGCCAGAAGGTCGAATTTCACCCTGGGATACCGGTATTTGGAACGACGAGCAGGTTGCAGCCTGGCAGCCGATCAATGCGTTTATTCGGTCGCAGGGCGCACTCTCGGCAATTCAGATTGCCCATGCCGGCCGCAAGGCCTCTATTTATCGTGAATGGTCGGGTTCTGGATCAGTGCCACTGAGCGATGGCGGATGGCAGCCTGTGTCTTCAACTGCTGAAGCTTTCACGGGCTATGCACAGCCAAGAGAACTGAACACCGCTGAAGTCGGCGAGCGTGTTCGTGCGTTCATTGAGGCTGGTATGCGATCGGTCAAGGCTGGATTCGACATGATTGAACTGCATGCTGCCCACGGCTATTTGATTCACCAGTTTTTGTCACCAATCACCAATCAACGCACCGATGAATACGGTGGCAGCCCCGAAAACCGCGCACGTTTTTTGCTCGAAATCGTTATCGGTATTCGCGCTGCGGTTGGTGAAGATGTTCCGCTTTTAGTGCGATTCTCGGCCACCGACTATCGCGACGATGGTTTCACTGTCGAAGCCTGTGCCCAGGTCGCAAAGTGGTGCGAAGAAGCCGGTGCTGACATGTTCGATATTTCGAGTGGCGGTCTTATCACCGGCGTTCAAATTCCGATGGGTGCTGGCTATCAGGTGGGCATCGCCGAAGAAGTTTCACAAAGCGTCGATTCGCCAGTGAGTGCTGTCGGCCGAATTACTGAGGCAGCCCAGGCTGAAGAGATTTTGCAGTCGGGCCAGGTTGAAATCATCATGATTGGCCGCGGCGCTTTGCGTGACCCTTATTGGCCACTTCGCGCCGCCCACGAATTGAAGGCCGAAATCGAATGGCCAAAACAATACAGTCGCGGCAAATTCGAAAACTAGACTGCAATAAACAACTGTGCGGTTGAATCGAAACTAACGAACTGGATTCAAATGAAATATCGCGCAGATATTGACGGGCTTCGAGCCATCGCCGTTGTATTGGTCATCTTGTCTCACCTGCAAGTGAGGGGTTTTGATGGCGGATTCATCGGCGTCGACGTTTTCTTTGTGATCTCGGGCTTTCTGATCACAAGTTATTTGGTCAGCAATTTAAACGCGGGAACACTTTCTCTTCGCGAATTTTATTTTCGCCGGGCAAAAAGAATTTTGCCAATGGCCATAAGCGTGCTCTTAGTAACCATCGCTGCGGGCTTTGCGATTTTCAACTCGGTCAAAGCTCAACAGATCACAACCGACGCTTATTGGGCAACGCTCTTTCTCGAGAACCTTCGCCTGTTAGCGCAGTCAACTAACTATTTCAATCACGGCCTTGCAGCCTCACCAATTCAGCACTACTGGTCGCTAGCGGTTGAAGAGCAGTTTTATTTGGTGTTCCCGCTGCTGTTGCTTTTCGTGTTTTGGGCCACTAAATCGCTTAAGGTTTCGGTTCGCTCACGAGTTGTCTTATCGAGCGTAATTTTGGTCAGCGCCGCTTCGTTGTTATGGTCAATCAACCAAGGCGCAAACGGGGCGACCCAAGGATACTTCTCGTCTCTCACCCGAGGCTATGAATTAGGCATCGGCGCAATTTTGGCAATTGCAGTTAAGGCAAAGATTCCTGCTCTCAAAGCTATTAGCGCAACAGCTGTTGGCGTCGTTGGCCTGGCCTTGATTGGCACGAGTTTATTTATCGCTCGTTCTGGCGAAGGGTTTCCTGGGGCGCTTGCACTCTTGCCAACTCTTGGCGCGGCGGCAATCATTCTAGCCGGCATGAGCCAGTTTACCGAGGGCAAATTTGCTGGTCTAATCAGCCGGGCCTTAGCTTTTCGCCCAATCGTTTATCTTGGCAAAATCTCGTTTTCGCTCTATTTGATTCACTGGCAGCTAATAGTTTTTGCCACTCAAGTATTCAGTGGTGTCGAAAAAACTTGGTATTACACACCGGCCATTTTGATTGCCACACTTGTGCTTTCAAGCCTCACCTATCGATTTATTGAAACACCAACCAGGCGAATTGCTGTGCCTGAAGCATGGTTGCGCGCAGCAAAAAATTCCGGCCGTGTCACCAAGTCTTTGACTTGGGTTGGCGCCTTTGCATCGATCGCACTTTTGGCTTCAAGCGCATATGCGGTTACCGGCGGCACAATGAACCCATCGATCAGCGCCTTCGAATCGGTTGCTGCCGGCAACGGTGGTTATCAGCCAAACGACCCTGGCACTTCAATGCCGACACCAAATGCGTCAGATTCGCCAACAGCCAGTGCAAGCCCTTCTGCAACACCTTCTTCAACGCCGTCTGACACAGCTTCACCGAACCCGTCACCTACTGGTGGGCCATCAACTCAGCCGACTAAAAAACCCACCTCTAAGCCGACGCCCAAGCCGCCAACCCCACCATCGCTAGATTCGCTTTTGGCATCATGGGCCCCGCTGGTTAGTGATGGCACCAATCTGACTCAGGCGCCAGATCAGCTCACCCCACCGATCTCGGCGTTGCTTGGCCAGCGAGGCGTGCAGTGGGGTCAGTGCATGGACCCAGCCCATCACCAGCCAACCTGCAGCTATGGCCCAAGTGACGCCAAACACACAGCTGTGATTCTCGGTGACTCTTATGCACTGGCGATCTACCCGATGGTAATAAACGCTCTAGGGCTAAGCGACTGGCGGGTAATCGGTCTTAACCAGCGAGAATGCATGATTGCCGATGTGGTGCCATGGCCATGGCAAGGCAGTGGTGCCGACCTGACCTGCCCTGATCACCGGGCTTGGGTAAATCAACAGATCACGTCACTGAAGCCAGATCTGGTTGTGCTTTCAGATCAGCCATATCACCCGATTGCCGATGGCAACCAAAATGCCGGCGACAACCAGATGATGATTTGGTCAGAAGGGCTTGATAGCGCGCTAGCAGCACTGCGCCCGCTGGCCAAGCACATTGTTTATTTCGGTGTGCCCTCATCGCAAACCGGGTTGACCGATTGCGTGCTGGCAGGTGGCACGTTGGCAGCAAATTGTTTCAGTTCGCCACGCAAACTTGGCGCATATGAAAACGTTCAGGCGCAAACCTCGGCCACATATCACATTCCGTTTATTAACCCGAACGACTGGTTGTGCGTTGACAGCGTCTGCCCGCCGATTATCGATAACACTCCGGTTTTCTGGGATGGCGCGCACTTCACCCAAGACTTTGCAGCAAAGCTCGGGCCGCTTTTTAGAGCTTTTCTAATCGGTCACAAACTGATCTAAAGAATGCCGTTTTAGACCCGACGCGTTGCGTCTTGAACTTCACCGACGAGTTCTTCGAGTATGTCTTCTAGGAACAACACGCCTACTGGCTTGCCCAAATCATCAAAGTTGACCATCAGGTGTTGGCGATCGCGCTGCATGGCACTCAGTGCATCTTCAAGTTCAACGTTGGTGGCAATGCTTCGCACGGTGCGAATTAGTTTGCGTTCAACCTGTTGGTCAGCTTCGATATCGTCAGCGCCAAGCACATCTTTGAGGTGAAGATAACCGGCAACGTCGCCATCGGCGGCAATCACCGGGTAACGCGAGAATCCATGCTTGGCGACAAGTTGTTCTAGTTCGCGAGGCGTCACTGCCTCGGTGACTGTTACAAGTTTGTGAATCGGCACCAACACATCTTGAACCTGCTTGTCGGTGAATTCAAAAGTGTTTGATATTGCCCCGGATGCGTCGTTGAGCACGCCTTCGCGAGTCGAATGCTCAACGATATCTTCGACTTGGTCAAGCGTGAAGGCGGTGTTGGCATCGTTGCGTGCTTTCACGCCAAACAGTCGCAAGAAT
>CAINTU010000047.1 GCA_903853515.1 uncultured Micrococcales bacterium
ATCGCAGACATTCACTTTCAACCAAAATACGTTTTTCAGGCGATAGACGCTGGCTGCGGAGCAGTTCGCGTGAACCCAGGTAACATCAGGCAGTTTGATGACAAGGTCGGCGAGATTGCGGCCGCAGCTAAGGCTGCTGGCGTATCGATTCGAATCGGCGTAAACGCAGGTTCTTTAGACCCGCGCCTGTTGCAAAAATATGGCAAGCCAACTGCTGAGGCATTGGTTGAATCTGCTGTGTGGGAAGCCAGTTTGTTTGAAGAACATGACTTTCACGATTTCAAGATCTCGGTGAAACACAACGACCCGGTTGTGATGGTTAGGGCCTACCAACTTTTGGCAGAACGTGGCGACTGGCCTCTTCACCTTGGGGTTACCGAGGCAGGGCCAGCTTTTCAGGGCACGATTAAGTCATCCGTGGCTTTTGGTGCCCTCTTGGCACAGGGCATTGGCGACACCATTCGCGTGTCGCTGTCTGCACCACCGATTGAAGAGATCAAAGTTGGTTCAAAGATTCTTGAGTCGCTAAACCTGCGACCTCGCAAATTTGAAATCGTTTCATGCCCATCTTGCGGTCGCGCCCAGGTCGATGTTTATAAACTCGCCGAAGACGTCACCAGTGCGCTAGAACACATGACCGTGCCAATTCGAGTGGCCGTTATGGGTTGTGTCGTGAACGGCCCAGGCGAGGCACGCGAAGCTGACCTAGGTGTTGCCTCGGGCAACGGCAAGGGCCAGATTTTTGTTAAAGGCGAAGTCATCAAGACTGTTCCTGAAAGCGAAATCGTTGCAACTCTGATTGAAGAAGCCAACCGAATCGCAGCCGAAATGGACCCAGCGCTAGTTGGCAGCCCACAGGTTGTCGTAGCCAAAAAGGACTAACCGATGATCATCAAACTCTCGCAACTTTTTTTGCGCACACTGCGCGAAGACCCAGCCGAAGCCGAAGTTGCAAGTCATAAATTGATGGTTCGCGCCGGTTACATTCGCCGTGCGGCGCCTGGCATTTATACCTGGTTGCCACTTGGCTTGGCTGTCAAAGCCCGTGTTGAACAAATCGTGCGTGAAGAGATGGCAGCAGCTGGTGCTCAAGAGGTGTTTTTTCCGGCGCTATTGCCTCGCGAACCATTTGAGACCACGGGCCGTTGGAACGAGTACGGCGATAACTTGTTTAGGTTGCAAGACCGCAAAAAAGCCGACTATCTTTTGGCGCCTACACACGAAGAAATGTTCACGCTTTTAGTCAAAGACCTTTATTCGAGTTATAAAGATCTGCCTGTGACTCTTTATCAAATTCAAAACAAATATCGCGATGAAGCCAGACCTCGTGCGGGACTCTTGCGTGGCCGCGAATTCGTAATGAAAGACGCTTATTCGTTCGATGTGTCACACGAAGGCCTCGTTGCGAGCTATCACGCGCAACGCGATGCCTACGAGCGCATATTCAATCGACTTGGTCTCGAATACGTCATCGTCAAGGCAGATGCCGGTGCGATGGGTGGCTCAGCAAGCGAAGAATTTTTGTCGCCGTCACCAATAGGTGAAGACACATTCGTTAGAAGTGCGGGTGGATACGCGGCCAACGTCGAAGCTGTGGCCATCGCCCCGTTGCCGGCAGTATCGGCTGCCGATGTGCCTGCGGCTCAGGTGGTAGATACTCCGAACACCCCAACCATCGATTCGTTGGTCGAATTGGCCAACGCCGAATACTCGCGCGAAGACGGCAAGCAATATTTTGCTAGCGACACTTTGAAAAACGTTGTACTCGCAGTTACCGATATCAAGGGCAAACGTTCACTCGTAGTCGTTGGTCTGCCGGGTGATCGCGAAGTCGAATTCAAGCGTGCCGAGATTGCTTTCGCTGGTTTCGAGGTTGAAGCCGCAAACGAAGAAGATTTTGCTAAGCACCCAGAACTAATCAAGGGTTACATTGGACCGGTAAAAGACGGCGTTCAGTTGCTAGGCGAGAAGGCCACAAGCGGTGTGCGCTATTTGCTTGACCCAAGAGTGGCCGATGGCACCGCTTGGATTGCCGGAGCAAACGTTACGGGCAAGCACGTGTTCAACCTCGTCAAAGGTCGTGACTTTGTTGCCGATGGCATAGCTGACATCGCCGAAATTCGAGCAGGCGACCCTGCCCCAGATGGCAGTGGGCCGCTAGAAATTGCTCGTGGCATCGAAATCGGGCACGTTTTTCAACTCGGCAAAAAATATGCAGAAGCCCTCGAGCTAAAAGTGCTCGACGAGAACGGCAAATTAGTCACCGTAACCATGGGCTCATACGGCATCGGTGTTACCCGCATAATCGCAGTCTTGGCAGAAGCAAACAATGACGAAAAGGGTTTGATCTGGCCAGAGCAGGTTGCGCCAGCAGACATCCATGTTGTTGCAGCGGGCAAAGACGATGTCGTTTTCGAAACCGCCTTGAAGCTAGCTAAAGATCTGGAGGCAACAGGCAAGAGAGTGCTTCTTGACGATCGTCAAAAGGTTAGCCCTGGCGTCAAATTTAGCGATGCTGAGTTGTTGGGTGTGCCACAGATTGTCATCGTTGGCCGCTCTCTAGAAAACGGCGAAGTCGATATCTGGAACAGGCGCTCTGGCGATAGGCGAAGTGTGCCGCTAGAATCAGCGACATCAGAACTTAGCTAAACCTGCTTTTTCACCTATAACTAACTAACTGCCAGGAGGCGTCTAATGGATATCGATTTGGGCGCGTTAAGAACAGTTGAGCGCGAGCACAACATTCCTTTTGCAGAACTGGTTGAAATTGTCGAAGCAGCTATTTTGGCGGCATTTCACAAAAGCGTGGGCAGTCAAGACCCAGCTCGTGCAGTTTTAGACATCAAAACCGGCAAGTTCCAGATTTTTGTGCCAGACACGCAAGAGCGTGATGAAGCAGGCAAGTTGATTACCGAGTTGCCAGATGGCACAAAGGTTGCCGAGGTCGAAAACACTCCAGAAAACTTTGGCCGCATCGCTGCTGCCTCGGCCAAGACTGTGATTGCACAGCGTATTCGTGGCATCAACGACGAAAATCAATTTGGCGACTTCAAAGCCCGCGAAGGCGAAATTGTTGCCGGCGAAATTCAGCAGGGCAATTCGGCATTCATGGTGATGGTCAAAATCGGAGAGGCCGAGGCCAAATTGCCTCCAGAAGAGCGCGTTGCGGGCGAAGACTATTCACACGGCAAGCGCATGCGTTTTTATGTGACCAAAGTTGAGCGCAACGCTCGTGGTGGCACGCACATCACCGTTTCTCGTTCGCACCCAAGCCTTGTTCGCAAGCTTTTTGCCCTCGAAGTGCCAGAGATCGCATCTGGTCAGGTTGAGATTGTTCAGATTGCCCGTGAAGCTGGTCACCGCAGCAAAATTGCCGTCACCACCAAAATTCCTGGCCTCAACGCCAAAGGCTCATGTATCGGTGAACTTGGCCAGCGCGTTCGCGCGGTTTCGGCCGAGTTGAACGACGAAAAGATCGACATCGTCGACTATGACGAAGACATCGCGAAGTTTGTGGCGGCTGCGCTTTCGCCAGCACGTGTCTCGGCCTCGTTTGTGATGAACGCAGCCGAGAAAAAGGTTCGCGTTTTGGTGCCTGACTTTCAAATGTCACTCGCAATTGGCCGAGAGGGTCAAAATGCCCGGTTGGCAGCCAAATTGACCGGTGCAACCATCGACATCATGTCTGACGACATGGGCGAAGACGAATAGATCTCGCCACCTCAACATTGATAAGACATCAGCTCTGGCTTGATTGCAGGGGTTTGGGTTAGAATGAATCCCGTTAGAACTTGCGTTGGCTGTGGTCAGCGCGGCAATCGTGCAGATTTACTGAGATTTATCAGCAACTCGGGGTTTCTCGAGCCAGATCAGTACAAGTCCGCTCAGGGCCGCGGTGCCTGGCTTCATCCATGGGCAAAGTGTTTTGACCAAGCTATTACCCGCAAAGCCTTTGGGCGAGCGCTAAAAGCGATTGTCGAAAACCGCCTAAACCCAAGTGATCTAGACAAATTTATAGAACAGGCAGAAACGATGTTAGAGAACTAATGAGTACCTCGAAATGAGTACCCAACAGCTTTAAGCCTGCCCTGACTGGGGCTGGCCCCAGACAGAAGGAACACAAGTGGCGCTACCACGCGTATACGACATTGCAAAAGAACTTGGTATTGATGCCAAAGTTGCACTAGAAAAACTCAAAGAATTAGGCGAATACGTCAAGAGCGGTTCGTCGACGATCGCACCTCCGGTCGCTAAAAAACTTCGCGAAGCTTTCCCTGACGCCAAGCCAGCCGAGGCCGCGCCTGAGAAACCTGCGGCTAAAAAAGCTGGCACCAAAGCTGCGAGCCCAAAATCAACCGCCGCCGAAGCAGAGCCTGCGCTTGAGGCACCAGCTGCCGCGCCAAAGCCAGGTGCAGTTGCACCTGATGCGCCGGCTGCGCCAACACCAGCAGCACCTGATGCGCCTGCCGCTTCAGCACCGGCAGCGCCAGTGACCATGCCTGGCAGCGCACCTGGCATTCCACGCCCAGGCAACAACCCTTTCTCTTCGAACCAGGGCATGGGTATTCCGCGCCCGATGGCTCGCCCAAGCACCAACGCATTCACACCTGGCACACGTGCAGGTGGCCCAGGTCGCCCAGGTGGCGCTGGTGGCCCTGGTCGCCCAGCCGGAGCTTCTGGCCCTGGTCGCCCAGGTGGCCCTGGTCGCCCGGGTGGCGCACCAAGACCAGGCGGCGCACCACGACCTGCAGGCTTCGGCGCGCCGGGTGCCGGTGGTGCCCCAGGATTTGGCGCACCTAGACCAGGCGGTGGCCCAGGTGGTCGCGGCCGTGGCGGCAACGCTGCTGGTGCATTCGGCAAGGGCGGCGCAAGAGGCGCCTCAAAGGCTCGAAAGTCGAAGCGCGCGAAACGCGAAGAGTTCGAACAGCGTTCAGCACCGAGCCTTGGCGGCGCCGTAGTTCCACGTGGCGACGGCAACACAGTATTGCGTCTTCGTCGCGGATCATCGATCCAAGACTTTGCCGACAAGATTGATGCCAATGCAGGTCAGTTGATCACTGTGTTGTTCCACCTGGGTCAAATGGCCACTGCAACTGCTTCGCTAGACGAAGAGACGATGCAGATTCTCGGCGTCGAGCTTGGTTACAAGATTCAGGTTGTCTCACCAGAAGACGAAGAGCGCGAACTTTTCGACAGCTTCGGTCTCGATATTTCAACCGAATTCGATGAAGACGACGAATCTGAACTCGAATTCCGCGGACCAGTTGTGACAGTTATGGGTCACGTTGATCACGGTAAGACTCGTTTGCTCGACAAGATTCGAAACGCTAACGTTCAAGCTGGCGAAGCCGGCGGAATCACTCAGCACATCGGTGCGTACCAAGTGCATGCAATGCACGAGGGTGTCAACCGTGCCATCACGTTTATCGATACACCAGGTCACGAGGCATTTACCGCTATGCGTGCTCGTGGTGCGCAGGTTACCGACATTGCGATTTTGGTTGTTGCCGCCGATGACGGCGTCATGCCTCAGACTGTTGAAGCACTGAACCACGCTCAATCTGCAGGTGTGCCAATTGTTGTGGCCGTTAACAAGACCGATAAAGAGGGCGCAAACCCTGCCAAGATTCGCCAGCAGCTAACCGAGTTCAACCTTGTCGCCGAAGAATACGGTGGCGATGTTATGTTCATCGATGTTTCTGCCTTGACCGGCAAGGGCATTCCAGAATTGCTCGATGCAGTGTTGCTAACTGCAGATGCGGCTCTTGATTTGCGCGCGAATCCTCACAAGGATGCCCGCGGCGTAGCCATTGAAGCGAACCTTGATAAGGGTCGCGGATCGGTTGCCACAGTATTGATTCAGTCGGGAACTCTGCGTGTCGGTGACTCAATCGTTGCTGGTGCTGCTCACGGCCGTGTTCGTGCGATGTTTGACGAGAACGGCGAGCCAGTTGAAGCTGCCGAGCCTAGCCGCCCGGTTCAGGTGCTTGGTTTGCAGTCAGTGCCTCGCGCCGGTGACACGTTTGTTGTTACCGAAGATGAGCGTCAAGCTCGCCAAATTGCCGAGAAGCGCGAAGCCGCAGACCGCAATGCGTTGCTTGCCAAGACTCGCAAGCGAGTCAGCCTCGAAGACTTCACCAAGGCACTCGAAGAGGGCAAGGTTGAATCACTTAACCTCGTCATCAAGGGTGACGTTTCTGGTGCCGTCGAAGCGATCGAAGATTCGTTGCTCAAGATCGAAGTTGACGATTCAGTGCAGTTGCGAATCATCCACCGTGGTGTTGGTGCAATCACCGAGAGCGACGTCAATCTGGCAACAGTCGACAACGCAATCATCATTGGTTTCAATGTTCGACCAGACAGCAAGGCCAAAGAACGTGCCGATCGCGAAGGTGTCGACATTCGTTTCTATTCGGTGATTTATGCGGCGCTTGAAGACATCGAGAACGCCCTCAAGGGCATGCTCAAGCCTGAATACGAAGAGGCTCAGCTGGGCACAGCAGAAGTTCGCGAAGTGTTCAAGTCTTCAAAGGTCGGCTCGATTGCCGGTTCGATTGTTCGATCTGGTTCAATCAAGCGCAACAGCTTGGCGCGTATCAGTCGTGACGGCAAGGTGCTCGCAGAGAACCTGAAAATCGAATCACTAAAGCGTTTCAAAGACGATGCCAATGAAGTGAAGACTGACTTCGAATGTGGTATCGGTCTCGGTGGTTTCAACGAGATCGAAATCGGCGACATCATCGAGACCTACGAAATGCGCGAAAAGCCTCGCGTCTAGTTTTAGCGAAAGAAGTTAGTCATGGTTGATGTTGCGCGCGCGCGAAAGCTAGCCGAACGCATCAAGGTGCTCACGGCTGAGGCTCTCGAAAAAGTAGTCAAAGATCCAGACCTAGGTTTTGTAACCATCACTGATGTTCAGGTGACACCTGATCTTTCGCACGCTCGAATTTTCTATACCGTCTATGGTGAAGCCAAACAGAAGAACGTGACTGCCGAGATCATCGAAAAGTATCGCGGGCGCATCAGGGGTGAAGTTGGTCATCAGCTGTCGATTCGTTTGACGCCGACTATCGAATTCATTGCCGACGAGGTTCCCGAGACAGCGGCTGCGCTAAACGATCTTTTGGCTGAGGCTCGCGCACGCGATGCCGAGGTCGCGAAGTTGGCAGCAGATGCTAAATATGCCGGTGAAAAGAACCCATATAAAGAGCCGCGTAAAGACGACGAGAACTAATTAACCATGGCTGTTGCTGGCTTGCTACTTGTCGATAAACCTGCTGGCATCACTAGCCACGATGTCGTGGCCCGCGTTCGAAAACTTGCCGGCACCCGCAAGGTTGGCCACGCTGGCACACTCGACCCAATGGCTACAGGGTTGCTAGTGCTTGGCATCGAATCGGGCACGAAGCTTCTAACTTTTGTGGTCGGCAACGATAAAACTTATTTGGCAACGATCAGACTCGGTCAAAATACGACCACGGATGATGCCGAGGGCGAAGTGCTCGAGTCTAGAAATGCCAGCGCAGTTAGCCAAGACGCGGTTTTGACAGAAATCGCCAAGCTCACCGGTGACATCATGCAAAGGCCTTCGTCTGTCTCTGCCATCAAGGTCGACGGCGAAAGGGCCTATGCCCGAGTTCGAGCTGGCGAGAGTGTTGAGTTGCCAAAGCGACCGGTCACGGTTGCAGGTTTTGATGTCGTGGCACCGATTCGATTTGAGCAAAACTTTGTAGACATCGATGTTGAGGTGAATTGCTCTTCTGGCACTTACATCAGGGCGCTTGCACGAGATCTGGGCGAGGCGCTGGGCGTCGGGGGGCATCTAACGAGTCTTCGCAGAACCCGCATCGGCAAATTCGTAATCGAAAACTCAATCAGCCTCGAAAACCCACCGGCAGGTTTGCCGATTGTGCCAAACTCTGACGCGGCGGCGCTGATTTTGCCGGCACTGAGTATTGATGATCTGCAGGCACTCGAATTGCGTCAGGGCAAACGCCCCGAGGTCAAAATCGCCGAAACCACTGCAGCCATTGACCCAACTGGCAAGCTCGTGGCAATCGTTGAACCTTTTGGCAAGCTGATTAAATCCTTGGTTGTGTTCAATGACTCGAGTGAGGTCTAAATGTTTGATTGGGCTTATTTTGCACAACTTTGGTTCGCTATGGCCGTGGGGCTATTCACTGTTTCATTGGGTCTTTTCAAGCGGCCGCCATCTTGGTTTTCGGTTGGCACAATAGCTATCGTCGAAGGCTTTTTGCTTGTGCAGCTAGCCGTTTCAATCGCCTTGGTTGCTACCGGCCATCAGGCAGTTGGTGACACCGTCGAGTTTTTCGGTTATCTGATTACAGCCTTGCTTGTGCCACCAGCTGCTGTGGCTTGGGCTGCTTTCGAGCGCACCAGGTTATCGACACTCGTTATTTCGGTTGCCGCTTTCACCATTGCCATAATGTTGGTGCGAATGTGGCAAATTTGGTCGGGAATCCGCTTCGGCGCTCAGTAATTTACCTTCTGTTAACCTTGCCATTGCGTTTCGGCAAGGTGAAGTCGGCACGATTACACCTATGACTGTCAATCAGGGCTCAGGTGCGCCGCAATCTAAGCGCAACCTCAAAATCAAGCCAACTGGATTTGGCGACAGAGTCTTCTTTGGCCTAACCACGGTTGCCGCAAATTTTGCCTTCGTTTTGGTAGCCATGATCTTGGTTTTCTTGGCTATTCGAGCCTGGCCGGCACTTCAGGCAAATGGTTTCGCATTCGTTTATGGCAGCACCTGGGATCCAGACGGCTCTGGCGTGATGCAGCTTGGCCCAATGGTTTGGGGCTCGCTTCTTATTGCGCTTCTGGGCATAGTGATCGCAACCCCTATGGCTGTTTCGACAGCATATTTGATTGTTTATGTTTTGCCAAAGACCCTTGGTTCGATTTTGACCAGCATCATCGACTTGCTGGCTGCTATTCCATCGGTTGTTCTCGGTCTCTGGGGCCTTTGGGTTTTCACTCCGGTAGCCTCGCACTGGGCCGAAGTGCTGCACACATATTTTTCTTGGATTCCGATTTTTCAGGTAGCAAACCCTGATGCTGGTTTCTTGCGTTCACCATTTATCGCTGGGTGGATTGTTGCAGTAATGATCATGCCGATCATCACATCTGTTACCCGTGAGATTTTCAGTCAACTAGACCGAGACCTCATCAATGGCGCTCTTGCCCTCGGTGGCAGCAAAT
>CAINTU010000048.1 GCA_903853515.1 uncultured Micrococcales bacterium
ATTGGTCAACGAAAATCGGTCTTGGCCACTGCCAAACCTGTCTTCACAGCTCACCACTATCTAGGCCAACTGATGAGCGTGCTTTTGATTCTGTTTTCAGTTTCGACAATCAATGATTTGTCGAACCCACGCATCACCTATACGACCATCGTCGCAGGACTCATTGCGTTGAACTATGCCATCGGTGCGGTTGCTAGACAAAGCCTCAAGTTACAAATTGGTTATGTGTTGATGCTAGGCGCCTTCTTTATCAACATGTGGGGCGTGCAGGCAAAATGGCTGCTGACCGTTAGCGCGGTTCAATTCTTGAGCGTTGCACTTCTGACTGGCCTGCATGCCTTCGCGATGGCAAGACGAACCTCGGCCTCAGGCGATGAGAAGCGTTTGACTGTTCTGATTGGCATTGGCGCATCACTCTTGATTGGCCTCGGGGCACAAGCTATCTCGTGGCAAAACGCCTCAGGCCAAGATGCGTTCTTGGTACTGGCTCTCATCGCCCTTATTGCCGGCCTATGTCAGTTGGTCTCTAGAATTCCCGCTATTGCCAAGAGTGAACTCGCCAGAAAAATCTATGGCGAATTGTCACTTAGTTATGCGGCTTTCGCATTAGTCACGATTTTCAGCTATTCACTTGAACAGCACGAGATCGACGCCCGCTGGTATGCGATTGCGGCACTAGCAGTTTTCACGCTCGTGACATACATTCAGCGAATTGGCACAAAACTCGCAGCACTTAGTTTCGTGTTTTTGCTTTCGAACCTTGCCCTTTCGATTACCTTAGCGACTCTTGCCTATGAGGCTTTCGGTTCGGCATTTGTGCCTGAAGTTTTCAGTGTGTTCGGTTCGCTTGCCCTGATTTTGTCATCTGCCCTAACCCCAACAGATTTTGGCAAGGCTCGCCGATATCTGCTGGTCGAGATTCCACTTCTCGGCACAGCCGTTTTCTCTCTTCTTGTTTCAATTGCCACTCAAGACATGGGATTCGCGACAACACTTCGTGAAATTTTGGGCAGCGCAACTATCGCCACCTTTGCCTTGATCAAGGTGCGCTCATCTTCGAGTATTGCCTGGATTTCGACGTCTTACCTCGCATCAATCGCAACCGCAGAGGCGATCGCTCACACCGTGTCGGTGAATCTGTTCGCAGAATTCAATGGCCCAGAAATCTATTCGTTGCCTGCAGCCGCTGCAATTATTGGGGTGCATCAGCTTGCACTCAAGAAGATGAACTTAAAGGGCACGCTCTTTAGCTTTGGCTTACCAATTGGTGTTGCCCTGGTGCCTTCAACTATTTATACCTATGCCGACTGGGGCGCCTCGCTAAGCGACTTGGCAGTTGCACAAATCGTTCGCGTGCTGGCCGTGCTAATCGTGTCTGCGTTGCTTCTGACCTTGGGTCTTCGCAAAGGAAATCTCGCAAACGCATCGATGGGCGTCGCTGGCCTAACGTTGTTGGTTGTGCCGATGACGGCTTCGCAGAGTTCGGGTCTTGGTGTTTCATACGTAGTGCAGAACACAGCAATGGTGATCGGTTTGTTTGTCTTCGCAGTTATCGCGATTGCACGTCTCGCTGGTAGAGCAACAGAAAACACCAGACTCACGCTTGGTGTGCCAATAACGATCATCATGGCGCCGGCACTTTTCAACTCGTTGGCGGCTCTAGGTGAGCCTGACCTGCAGGCAGTCGACTGGTGGCGATTCGGCATCTTGCTAACTGCATCGCTGATCATGTTGGTGCTCGGCACTTTGCGTGAAACCGCTGGATTGTTCTTCCCTGGTTTGTTTGGCGTGCTGCTATCAGCGTTGCCATACGGTTTCAAGCAGACTCAGAAAGAGCAGTGGTTCTTGTGGGTGTTGCTGTTGGTGATCGCTGGCTTCATGGTTTGGTTGGCGATGCGCCTCGAGCGCATGCGCAAACAGGGTCGCACGTCGGCGGCTTGGTTGCGCGAACTCAAATAGCAGTTCGCCACCTGCCGTTTTTTTAGCGTCGCTTTAGATGCTCGGCAACGAGCGCGTCATACTGTTCGTCACTCAGCACATCTGTTGTCTTCTGGTCTTTGCGGTCGTGACGCATCCATCGAATAAACAGCAATACAAGGATTGGCACATCGCCAAGCTCGGCAATCATCCAGAGTAGGTTGCCCGAAAAGTGCTGATCGTTGAGGGCACTGCCGAACCAACTAGGCGCCCCGATAGGTCGAGAAACTAGACCGTCTTGCACAGTGTCGCTGATGCTGAGCACAACACCCGGGATTGCGTCGAGCATCAACTCGACAAAGGCGATCATGAACTCTGCGCTGATAAACAAGCCGCTGCGTCGAGATTGGTTTGAGACCAATGGCAAAAACATCAGCAACCCGATCAGCGGTATCGCAGTTGAGATTGCGTGCTGTGCGGTTGTGCTCTGTCGAATTAGTGCAGAAACAGGTGTGATGAAAAGCATGAAGAGTGCGAGTGACAAAAGTGGTGCGAAGATTGCGTTTGAGATCAGTCGAATCAAGCGCGAGCCAAGAAACTTTCGCAGTCGCCTGCGCGGCTTTTCGCGCAACACCGTGAGCGCCAATGAAACCGGCCGCCCAATTGCCATGAGCATTGGCACGACAAAAAGAAGCAGGGCGATTCTGGTCGTGAAAGCCCAACGCAGGTCTTGACTATAGACCCCGAAGAATCCCAGGTCGACAAACAGATAGCTGCCGATGCCAAGAACTAAGAAACCGATTGTGCGCCAAATCCACCAGCTGTGGCCGCGACGCCGCAAGCTGATAACACCAACAAGATAGAGCGTCGAAAGCACTGCGGCAAAGATCGCCGTGCCGACATAAAAATGCCAGCTGCCAAAGAAGATTTCAAAACTAGGCGTTTTGCTGCCTCGCTATTCGCTGGCCACCGGTGCAGCTACGCCACCGTGCTGCGCAACTCGCTTCGGCAGGCTGAAGACCAAACCAACGGCTGCAAGAGCTAGCAAGAATGACATCAGCATGCCGTTAGCTGCACCGCTGGCAAATTGCAATTCATAGAGTGCCATGTTTTGGTCAGGCGCAACGTGAACTGCGTTGAACAGAATCGAACCAACCACGGCAACACCGATTGCCGTGCCAAGGCGCTGCATTGTCTGCACGACACCGCTAGCAGATCCGGCTTCGGCGTTCTCGACAGTTGCAACAATGAACTGCACGTTCGGCGCCAAGAAGCAACCGTTGCCTGCGCCAGCCAGCAAAAGCCCTGGCAACAGAATCCAGGTATTCAGATCGCTCACAACAACGTTAGACAAAATCAACCAGGTGGCGCCGAGGCCAACTGCAACCGCGATGGCGCCAATGAGCAATACTGTGCGACCAAGTTTGGCTGCCCATTTTGAACTCTGCGAAGAGAACACTGCCGTGCCAACCGCGAACGGCAGTGTCAAAAGACCTGACTCAAGAGCGGTGTGCTGCAGGCCAGCTTGCCAGAGCAAACTGAGCGTGAAAAAGATTGAGGTGAAACCAGCAAAATAAACCAGCGCCAAAATTGTGCCAAAAGTGAAGTCAGCATGTTTGAACAACTTCGGTGGCACAAGAGCTGATCCGCCACGCTTGGTGAAGGCGACCTGCCATGCGCCGAAGACAACCAAACCAAGCACGCCTGCGCCAAGAGAAATCCATGTATAAAGTGGCCAACCATCTTGCTGACCCTGAATCAATGGAATCAAAATGGCGCTGATTGATGCGCTAAGAATTGCGACGCCGAGCCAATCCATGCGGTTTGTGCGATCAGCATGCGCGCCGCCAGATGGCAACAGTCTGATGGCGAATAGAACGGTTGCGATGCCAATTGGCAGGTTCACAAAGAACACCCAACGCCAACCCTCTGCCTCGCCGAAAATCTGAATCAAAAGACCACCGGTGATTTGACCAAGGGCGCTCGAGACACCGATGACCGAACCCATTATGGCGAAAGCTTTGCCACGCTCGCGACCTTTAAAGAGCAACTGAATGAACGAGCCGACTGCCGGCACAAAAATGCCACCGGCCAAACCCTGCAGAATTCGACCAACAACGATGTCGAAGTCGTTTTGGGCGAAACCACAATATGCGCTCGCCAATGTGAATAGCGCCACACCAACGATATAGACCCACTTGTGGCCAAGTCGGTCACCCAGGCGACCCGCTGGAATCAAAGCCAAACCGAAGGTAAGAGCGTAACCCGAGATGATCCAAGAAAGAGTCGACTCGGTTGCGTTCAAACTGTGCCTAATCGAAGGCAGTGCCACGTTGACGATTGTGGCGTCAAGCAGCGCCATAAAGAAGCCGGCAAGCAGAACGGTCAAAGCTAGCCAATTTTTGCGTGGGGCAGGGGCAAAGGCACCAGGGTTTTGGATTGAGGTCATGAATCAAACTTAAACGAGGGGTAAGTGCAAACCAAATCAAACACGGTTCACCTGCGCTTAATCGACATTACAACGCAACTTAATAGTGATTTAACTTGGCTAACAGACCCTAGGTGCGTGACGAAGAAAATTCGCAGTTATGTTGCCTTGGGCGATTCGTTATCTGAAGGCCTTGGCGACTTCGGCTTTGAAGACAATCGTGTGCACGCTGGGTGGACAGACCGTCTCGCCACGTTGCTTGCCAAAGAAGCAACTTTTCACGGTCACGAATTTCACTATGCCAATGTTGCGATTAGAGGCGCCAAAATCGCCGATATTATGGGCGTTCAGCTGGAACGAGCCCTGGCTCTAAAGCCAGATCTGGTAACTGTTATGGCAGGGCAAAATGACCTACTAAGTTCGGCTGAGAATATGCCGAAGCTAGAGGCGCAATTTCGCGACGGCATACAAAAGCTCAAAGATTCCGGATGCACGGTGATTGTTTCAAACACAATCAATCCCATTCACCTGATGGTTTTTAGGCCGCTAGCGAGACTGGCCACCACAATGACCGCGATGATTGAGCGTGTCGCAAATCAATTGCAAGTAGAAGTTCATGATGTGCATCGCATCGAGTCGTTGGCAGATGTGGCCTATTGGGCAGAAGACATGGTGCATTTTTCTGGCCCAGGCCACATCAAAGTAGCCAACGAGGCTGCCGCGCTTCTCAAGTTGAGTTTTAGATTGAGCGAGTTAGATGACTGCGAAATCTCAGCGCCGGCGCGAGGCATAGTAGGCACCACGCGCTGGCTGGTCGTACACGTGGTTCCGTTCTTTTGGCGTCGAATTAGAAGAGTGTCGTCTGGTGATGGACTAGAGCCAAAGCTGCCGGTGCTCACCAAATATTCTGGGCGACAGTTGGATCTAGAATCTGCAGAAGAATTTTTGCCAGCGAATTTTGGTCGGAACGACTTGGCTAAAGCTTCGTAGTGCTCGCGTGTTTAGCACTCAGCTAATTGCGCAGGCTCGCTGCCTTTTTGCGCTTTAGAACATCGCGCAGAATCTCTATCGGAAAAGGTAGTGAACTCAAAATCACGAAACCGAGAATCCATGACTCGATATTTGCTTTGACCTCTGGAATATTGCCAAGTCCCCAGGCGAGTAACAATAAGCCGCCAGCCCAAGCTGCGCCGCCGATTAGGTTATAACGAAAGTATTTGCGCGCACTCATGCCGCCCATGCCAACTAGCATCGGCACCAAAGCGCGAACGACTGGCACGAATCTAGCAAGCACAATGGCGCGTGGGCCATAGCGTTCAATGATTTCGTGCGATCGGTCAATCGTGTTTTGGTTGAAAAACCAGTTCTGCCGTCGACGCGAAAACAGGGCAGGGCCAACCTTGGTGCCAACCCAGAAGCCAATTTGACTGCCGGCAATCGCCGCAATCATCAATAGCGGAACAGCTAGTGCAATTGAATAGCCATTGCTGGCCGTCGACAGCATGATGCCCAAAATAAAGATCAGCGAATCGCCCGGCAAGAATGAACCGATAATTGTCGCAGTTTCGAAAAGCAAAACCAACGCCACACCGATAATGGCATATGCACCGAAAGCGTCGATGATTGTTTTTGCATCAAGCAACGAGCAGCTCGCTTGCGCTCGAAGTTTTAGTGACGCGCTGTTTAGTAAGTTGCATTGCTTCGGCATAAATTGCAAGTAGCTTCGAGTTGTTGGCCTGCCAAGATTTGCCGAGCACGCTGCGACGCCCGCCTTCGGCGATTCGCGCCCTAAGGCCATCGTCAGTGAGCAAATCAGAAATCATTGGCGTGAAAGCTCCTTTCTGGTTGGGCTCTGCCAAGAAACCTGACGCTCCCGATTCGATTAAGAACTTTGGGCCGCCCGACCGAGGCGCTACAACAGCGCAACCAGCTGCTTGAGCTTCTTGAATTGTCTGACCGAAAGTTTCTTCGGTGCCAAAGTGCGCAAAGACATCCATGGATGCGTAATGACGCGCAAGGTCGATTCCGGTTTGCTTGCCCACGAAATGAACATTAGAGCAATTGAGCTTGGCTTCTAATGTGGCTCGCTCTGGCCCATCGCCAACAATCAAAAAGGTCGTATTGGGCAGGCTCAACAATTCTGCAAATCTGTCTACCTGCTTTTCTGCTGCTAAGCGTCCTACATAGCCAACGATTCGCTCGCCATTAGGTGCGAACTGGCCCCGCAAGGCTTGCACCTCGGCAGTGTTGCGCAAATTTGGGTTATAGAGGTCAAGATCGACTCCGCGCCCCCAGACCTGCACATTAGCCAGGCCCAGTTGTTCAAGATATTTGCGAACCTCAACGGTTGGCGCCAAGTTCACGGTGGCCGCCATGTGAAAGTTGGCCATAGCGCGATCTACCAGTGGTCGCAGGGCCTTGAATCCATAGCGCTCGGCGTATGCTGCAATGTCGGTTTGAAATACAGCGACAGAAGGCACAGCATTGCGTTGTGCCCAGTTCACTGCCTGCGCGCCCAACAAGACTGGCGATGCTGCATGAACCAAATCGGGTTTGAAGTCATCAAGTATTTTGCTGACCTGAGGATTGGGTAATCCAAGTTGAAATTGAAATAAAGGCATAGACGCGACGCGGTGGGTTCTAAAGCCGTTATAGAAATCCCCCGGCGTTGTTGGTGCAATCACAATCGCCTCGTGGCCTTCTTGGCGCAGAGTTTCTAGAAC